>NZ_VMMT01000099.1:0-536 GCF_013277355.1 Streptococcus sp. 1343 | reverse complement strand
AATCTGCGATTGGAGAATGGGCATTATGAGATTGATACGGTTCTGCTTACAAGGGTGAAAAATTATTGTTTACTGGTCTTAACTGATCGAAGGACTAGGCATCAAATTATCCGATTGATTCCAAATAAAAGTGCTGAGGTGGTCAATCAGGCTTTAAAACTCATCTTAAAACAAGACAAGATTCTGTCCATCACGGCAGATAATGGTACAGAATTTAACCGCTTGTCTGATGTATTTTCTGAGGAACATATCTATTATGCGCACCCCTATGCCTCTTGGGAAAGGGGAACTAATGAGAATCACAACAGGCTCATTCGTAGATGGTTACCTAAGGGGACTAAGGAAACGACTCCCAAAGAAGTCGCATTCATCTAAAATTGGATTAATAACTATCCTAAAAAATGCTTGAACTACAAATCACCCAGAGAATTTATTCTTCATGTCACCCAGAGAATTTATTCTTCATGGCTAACTTGAACTTGAAATTTGGCTCGAATGTGAGAATGTCTTTAGTAAATCGAACGTGAAAATGTCCC
>NZ_VMMT01000098.1:0-2516 GCF_013277355.1 Streptococcus sp. 1343 | reverse complement strand
CCGAGTGGTCAATCCCCGTTACTTTTAGACTGTAATCAAACAACGATTTGGCCAACTGTAAAAAAATATGAGGAGTTCGGACTCGACTCTCTCCTTCAAGAAACACGTGGTGGTCGTAACCATGCATATATGACAATTGAGGAAGAGAAAGCCTTTCTTGCTCGTCATTTGAAGGCTGCAGAGGCAGGAGAATTTGTTACAATTGATGCCTTATTTCAGGCTTATAAAAAGGAGTTAGGTTCTTCCTACACACGTGATGACTTTTATCAACTCTTGAAGCGCCATGGTTGGCGAAATATTAGGCCACGTCCAGAACATCCCAAGAAAGCAGACTCTCAAACCATTGTCGCGTCTAAAAATAAAATCTCAATTCAAGAAGACAAGAAAGCGCTTTAAAACCAGTAGACCTTTTCGTAAGGTTTGCTTGATGTACCAAGATGAGGCTGGTTTCGGTAGAATCAGTAAACTAGGATCTTGTTGGGCTCCAATAGGAGTAGGTCCACATGTCCATAGTCACTATATACGAGAATTTTGCTATTGTTATGGAGCTGTTGATGCCCATACAGGCGAATCATTTTTCTTAATCGCTGGTGGATGTCATACTGAGTGGATGAACGCCTTTTTAGAAGAGCTTTCACAAGCTTATTCAGATGATTATCTTTTACTCGTTATGGACAATGCCATATGGCATAATAAAAGCGCTGAATCGGTCAATCAGGCTCTAAAACTCATCTTAAAACAAGACAAGATTCTGTCCATCACGGCAGATAATGGTACAGAATTTAACCGCTTGTCTGATGTATTTTCTGAGGAACATATCTATTATGCGCCCCCCTATGCCTCTTGGGAAAAGGGGAACTGATGAGAATCACAACAGGCTCATTCGGAGATGGTTACCTAAGGGAACTAAGAAAACGACTCCCAAAGAAGTCGCATTCATCTAAAATTGGATTAATAACTATCCTAAAAAATGCTTGAACTACAAATCACCCAGAGAAGACTTCTTGATGGCTAACTTGAACTTGAAATTTGGCTTTTTTGAAAAAATAGGTAAAAAGTTTAAAAACTCGAAGAAAACTCTTGACAAATCCTGCAAATATTTATATAATCTATGGTAGTAAGGTAGTCTTACGAAAAAATATTTTAAAGAAAAACAAAGGAGATAAAACGATGAAAAAAGTTTTATTGACAAGCGCAGTCGCTCTTGCAGCATTTGGTGCTGTACAAGCTGTTTCAGCTGATACAGCAACTTTTAGTGAGGCTAATGTTCAAACATTGCCAAATGCTAAACCTGCAGCTGATGAGAGAACAGAACCAAGTGCAGAAGTTTCTAAACTCTTTAAAGAAGCAGCAGAAGCAGCAGAAGCAGCAGCTAAACGTGGAGAAGAAGCAAGTGGTAAAGTTAATACTACTGAAAATGGTGATTTGACTATTGATGATATTAAGTCTCACCTTGCATCTCAACAATCTCAACAATCTAATAAACAAAGAGTTGTTACCGATAGATATGTTAAGGTTTATGATAAAGAAGGTAATGAACTGAAACTTGATGGTAAAGCAGTTGAGATTAAGTATGAAAAATCAGCTAAAAGTACTGTTGAAGTTAAAACTAAACGTGGAACATATAAATTAACAGTTCGAGTACAAAATGGTAAAGCAACCCTTTTGGAAATTCCTCAACTAGTAGCTTCTGCTGAAAAACCAGCTGCTCAAGCAGCATGGGTTCAATCAGGTTCTCGCTGGTGGTACAAACACGCTGATGGTTCTTACACAACTAATGGTTGGGAAAAAATCAACGGAACTTGGTACTATTTCGACCAAGCTGGTTGGATGGCAACTGGTTGGGTTAAAGACAATGGTACTTGGTACTACCTAAACGACAACGGTTCAATGGCAACTGGTTGGGTTAAAGATAACGGTACTTGGTACTACTTGAAATCATCAGGTGCAATGGCAACTGGTTGGTATCAAGTTGGTGGTAAATGGTACTACTCATACGCGTCAGGAGCTCTTGCAGTTAATACAACTGTAGATGGTTACAAAGTAAACCACAACGGTGAGTGGGTTAAATAATCCAAGATAATTTAAAACTAGGAGAGTTCTCTCCTAGTTTTTTTGCTCTTTGTTAGCTATAGGGGTAGAGTTTTTGGCATTTTCCTTGCAACTCCGTCTATTGGTTAGAAGAAAATAAAAAGTGAACAAGACGATATTTCAGTCGTAACCGCCCAATAACGAAGTATATTGAAAAATCTCCAGACTAGAGAACTCACGGATAGTTCCTAATCTGGAGATTTCTTATTTGCACTTTTCTTGTACAACTTTATTCCATGGTAAATAAGCCTCTAAAACCTCTTTGTTTACGAGAGTTTCCTCGTTTGGAAGACATTCTAGAAGATAGGATAGATATTTTTCACTATTTAGTTGATGACGTTTAGCTGTTTCCAACAAACTCATAATAATAGCTGTTGCTTTAGCTCCTTCAAAACTTTGAGAAAACAACCACCCTCGCTTTTTAA
>NZ_VMMT01000097.1:0-761 GCF_013277355.1 Streptococcus sp. 1343 | reverse complement strand
CATCATGGAAAATTAGGATGGTCAAAACAGGATCTGCTCTATCCTAGAAAAGGAAAATCTGTTAAGAAACAAGCTAGCACCAATTTTAACCCCCCTGGTCAATCTATCGAACAGCGTCCTGAAGCTATCAATCTGCGATTGGAGAATGGGCATTATGAGATTGATACGGTTCTGCTTACAAGAGTGAAAAATTATTGTTTACTGGTCTTAACTGATCGAAGGACTAGGCATCAAATTATCCGATTGATTCCAAATAAAAGTGCTGAGGCGGTCAATCAGGCTTTAAAACTCATCTTAAAACAAGACAAGATTCTGTCCATCACGGCAGATAATGGTACAGAATTTAACCGCTTGTCTGATGTATTTTCTGAGGAACATATCTATTATGCGCACCCCTATGCCTCTTGGGAAAGGGGAACTAATGAGAATCACAACAGGCTCATTCGGAGATGGTTACCTAAGGGAACTAAGAAAACGACTCCCAAAGAAGTCGCATTCATCGAAAATTGGATTAATAACTATCCTAAAAAATGCTTGAACTACAAATCACCCAGAGAAGACTTCTTCATGGCTAACTTGAACTTGAAATTTGGCTCGAATGTGAGAATGTCTTTAGTAAATCGAACGTGAAAATGTCCCATTTGATAAAATAGTCGTATGAAAAGTATCCAACTGAATATGAATGAAACGAAAAAATATCTTGTGATAAAAGCTATAGACCAAGGAAAGAAAACAAAGAATCGAGCCTGTGTCGAACTGAA
>NZ_VMMT01000096.1:0-700 GCF_013277355.1 Streptococcus sp. 1343 | reverse complement strand
CCCAAATCATTCATACCTCTCTCAACTAGATGTAACTTACAAAACCCCTGACCTCATGAGCCACTTTCTTCCTCCTTATGAGGTCAGTTTTACTTTCTGCTGTTCCAGTATCGTTTTTCCTCGCTAGATTTCCTCAAAAGGGCAGACTCCTCCCTTGGTGCGTCACACGATTTTTTCATCTCGACTGTTCTTTAATGCATCATTAACGACGCTTTTCTTCTAGGTGGTTCATAAGGAACAGGAAGATTCAGGTTGACTTTTCTAATCCTAGAATAAAGTGCTGAAAACAATTCGGAATAGGCATAGAGACTAGACAATTTGAGGAGCTGCTTGCGTCCTGTTCGAACACATTTTCCTACCACGTGAAGAAAAAGATGGCGGAAGCGTTTGATTGTTAAAGTTTGGAAGTCACCTCCAGCTAGATGTTTGAGAAAAAGATAGAGATTGTAGGCGATACAGCTCATCATCATACGAACTTCGTTTTTGATTAAGGTTGAACTATCCGTTTTATCGCCAAAAAATCCCTCCTTCATCTCCTTGATGAAATTCTCGGCTTGACCACGTCCACGATAAAGCTGAAACTGGTCTTGGCTTGTTCCACTCGTCATATTTGTAACGAGAGAAATAACATCGTAGAACAAGTTTCCTTCTTTTCGTTCAGAGAACTGGCAGACACGACGTTTGTGCGACCAAGATCCTG
>NZ_VMMT01000095.1:0-5174 GCF_013277355.1 Streptococcus sp. 1343 | reverse complement strand
TCGTTATTGGGCGGTTACAAAACACCCCATGATATGAAACATGAAGTGTTGTAAAGTCTATGTTGTAGGTGCTTATTTCACATTTTCAATGTGACCAATGATGACAAATTCCATACCGAAGCTTCATATACACTAAACAAATGACTTTCTAATTATTTCAATTAGTTTTGGCTAGTAAATATCATTTCCAACAAACGCCCTCTCAATTCCTCGTCCTGACGATGCAAGATATTCATTAAGTCATGAGAATTTTTGGCATTAATGAATTGATTTAACAATCTATCTTTTAATTCATATGGAAGAGAAGCCGTCTTTAGTAGTCTAAAAACTTCATCATTTAGGGGTGTCCTTTTATTATCTTTCCATTCAAATCTAGCTGTATCATTCTTATTTGGCAATTCAATGATAGACACATTCGTTCCTTTAAAATGAATTCTATGTTTTCTATTGTTTGGAACGATACTAGAATCTCCTTGTAATGTTAACTCTACCATCCCCATTTCCCAGTCGATTGATAATCTTGTTTTATATCTTTGACCATTTTGATCTTCAATCATTTCAAAAGAATGTTGTTTGCCTGGGAATACATACCAATCTACAACTTCAGGTAAATCAACACCCATAACTATCTCAGAACCAACCAAGGGAATGATGGCACCACTTTTTGCAAACACAGACATAGTCGAAATGTCTCTATAAACACTTAACTTCACACCACCTGTGTATTTTTTCTCTGAAAAGAAGTCATACCATTCACCTTCAGGGAACCATACATCCACTTTTGCAGATTGGAATGCCAAATCCATCTTTTCTACAATGGGAGCCACCATCAGTTCTGTTCCAAAAAAGTATTGATTTGGAACATTATAACTCTCATCATTCTCTGGGTAGAAATAATAGATTGGGCTAATTAATGGGGCACCTTCCTCATGCGTCTTTACATTCATGGTATATAGATATGGAATCATCTGATGTCTCAAACGAAGGTATTTCTTCATAATCTTAGATGTTGTTTCTGAAAAAAACCAAGGTTCTTTACTATTAAAGGGACTTCTAGAACTATGTAATCGAGTTATTGGACTAAAAACGCCAAACTGTAGCCATCTAGTTTGTAGCTCTTCGTCATAATTCCCCAGCATGTGTCCACCAATATCATGACTCCACCAACTATAACCGATATTAGATGCTGTCGCTGTAAAATAAGGTTGAAATCTTAAGGAATTCCAACTAATAATAGTATCCCCTGAAAAACCAACAGGGTAGCGGTGACTACCAGGACCTGCATATCTTGATAAAATCAAACCACCTTCTGCATTTTTACAACTATCCTGATAGTGATAATGGTTTAAAAGCCACAGTGGATCCAACATGCCTTGAGTCCCTTGTTGCCAGTCAATCCACCAAAAATCTACTCCCTGCTTTTCTAGCTCATAATGAACATCTTTAAAGTAGGCTTCTCTAAAAGAGGGATTAAAAAAATCAAAAATAGCAGGTTCCTCTAGTTCTACATTTAACCCCAATCGTTTTGCGACTTGAGGATAAGCTTCTTCATAAGCCCGTATACCATCAGCAGGATGGACATTTAAGGAGAGTTTTAACTTTCTATCATGAAGTTGTTGCAGTAACTGTTCTGGATTAGGTATTAAGTTTTTATTCCAACTATATCCTGTCCAGCCACTTCCAAAACGGGCTGGAATTTCAGTTATGTGCCAATCCATATCTAAAACACCGATAGATAATGGAATTTTCTCTGTTTCAAATCTGTCTATTAAATCCAAGTATTCATCCGACGTATAAGGCCAATACCTACTCCACCAATTGCCTAAAGCGTATCTTGGCAACAAGGGTGTTGAACCAGTCAAATGGTAAAAGTCTCTGATTGCTCCTCTATAATCATGCCCATAAGCAAAGAAATACAAGTCAATTTGATTTTCTCTCTCAATATAACCAGACTGTTCATCCCAAATAAATCCTTTAGAATCATCCAATAAGGCTATACCATTTCTGCTAATAATTCCATCTTCTAACGAGATTGCTCCATCTGCCTCATCCAGAGTCCGAGCTGTTCCTTTTAACGTTTCAATAGATTCACCAAAATACCAGCGACTACCATATACGGCAAAATTTCCTTTTAATTCTATAAATAAATTTTCGGCGTTAAATTCTCCTTTATTAAAGTGCAGATGAAAATAGTCCGTCATAATATCTAGTACGTTTGATGTCTCGATATAATCTAACGAAACTTGACCAAAATCTCTATTATAGATAAGTTGTGTCGTTCTATCCTCAAAACTTCCAGCTTGAGAGTATTCTAACCTTACTAACTTGTCTGTTAATACAGAGATTCGATAAAACTCTCCCTTAAAAATTTTCAATTTGTTGTCCTCCTTTTATGGTAGCATAAAAACAGAACGCACCATTTTTGATGCGTTTTTCATTATTCTGAATGCAATGTTCTATCTGTTATATCTATGACAAATAATAGTCAATTGAAAAAATGTAGTGGACAAAATATCTTTTAACAAACCAAGAGTTTATTAAAGAGTTATCACTTTTCAACTTTTCTAAGCTTATGCAGTTGTGAAACAAACTACTTTTAAACTATTAACTAAGATAGGATTGATAAATAATTTCAAACTCTTACTAGCAATCATACGATATTCAAGCTCGCGTGCTTTTTTCCTTCCTGCTTATTTCTTAGAACTGAAGAACCCGGATCGGTATATAAATTATCCGGATCAACATAGTCATAAGACTCATAACAGTTGCGCTTCATTAAGTCATCCCCAGAGCAAGAGCTTCATCTCGTAATTTTTCAACATCACTAACCGTAGGTCGCCATCCTTCAATCATATTTGTACTTAAAGCATACCAAACACTCTTAAAAACGGATCGGTTTTCAAAAGCTATTCCCATGATTGCCATCTTTTCTTTATCTATATCTAAGGACATATGCTACCTCCTTTAGATACATTATACCATGTTTCTCTGTAGCTTTTAAAAATTTTATTTTGTTTGTCATATCTAAGTTTTCAGCACGCTTATCCTATTTATCCGAGAATAATTAAATATCTATCTCATAAACTAGCAGTAGTTGTTAGTAATAGACCATATACCCAACAATTTGTTCTGCCATGAGTTTTTCATTTCACTAATTTCTTAAATGCTTCTAAATGACTTGTTAACACAAATGATTCAACATCAACAAGTACAATTTCTTTTTCTATCTTGAAGATATTTAAATAGTTCCAGATATTATTTCTAAATATTTGAAAATAATTACTGTTTGTATTATACTATCTTTGAGGTATCTATTATGAACTATATTAAAAGACCACATTATTTAGACTTTCTAAGAAGACATCGTGACCGACAAATCATCAAAGTTGTTAGTGGAGTTAGACGAGCTGGTAAATCTGTTCTCTTTCAACTCTATAAAGAAGAGTTACTAGCAACTGGGGTAGACGAGGATCAGATTATATCCATCAATTTCGAAGATTTGAGTTACTATGACCTGCGACATTTTCAAACATTATTCGCTTATATAAAAGAGCAGTTAGTTGGGGAGAAAACATACTATATCTTTTTAGATGAAATTCAACATGTTGAAAAATTTGAACTAGTTGCAGATAGCCTATTCATCCTACCAAATGTTGACCTCTATTTGACTGGATCAAACGCCTACTTTATGAGCAGCCAATTAGCAACAAACTTGACTGGTCGGTATGTTGAGATAGAGGTTCTTCCTTTGTCATTTGAAGAATACCTATCAGGTCAATCTCTCACAGAGAATCTGAATACAACAGAAATTTTTAACAATTATCTCTTTAGTGCTTTCCCTTACTTATTGCAAACATCATCTTACGCTGAAAAAATTGACTATCTAAGAGGAATATATAACTCAATACTGTTAAACGATATTGTCACTAGATTGGGAAATCCAAATCCTACTATTATTGAGCGCATTGTTCGAACCCTTCTCAGTAGTACAGGTAGCTTAATATCAACAAATAAGATTCGCAATACCCTAGTCAGCCAAAATGTTTCAATATCCCATAATACTTTGGAAAATTATTTGACAACTTTGACAGACAGTTTACTTTTTTATTCCGTTCCACGTTTTGATGTAAAAGGCAGAGCATTATTACAACGCTTAGAAAAATACTATCCCGTTGATTTAGGTTTACGACATCTCTTATTACCAGACCACAAAGAAGACATTGGACATATCTTGGAAAATATTGTCTATTTGGAATTGAGACGTAGATATTCACAAGTATATGTTGGTAATTTAGATAAGTATGAGGTTGATTTTGTTGTTGTAACTGATCTTGGCCACTACGCTTATTATCAGGTCAGTGAAACAACACTTGCTCCAGAAACACTAGACAGAGAACTTAGACCACTAGAAGCCATTAAAGATCAATTCCCCAAGTATCTATTAACAATGGATACGATTCAACCAACAGCAAATTACAATGGTATTGAGAAGAAAAATATCATAGATTGGTTACTAGAAAAATAGATAAATATAAATCATTCAGCTGACTAGATTTGCAACAGTCTGTTATCAATGATTCTACCCAAATCCTAACAAGATATAGCGAATTTAGAACACTGATACTTGAAAGATAACATGGGATCTATAACTTTTGGAAGTACTATCATCATAGTCTTGTTAAAGAAAAGCATCACCCACTTTTTCAAATAAGATTAAATTGTAACTGAATTATAATGAAAAAGAGACTGAGCAATCAGTCTTTAAAACCCTAAAAAACGCATACTATCAGGTGTTGAATGAACTGCACCCGCATAGCGGGTGGTTTTTTTGTCTCGCACCTAACGGAGCGAGACGAACTAATAGTCACATAATCATAAGGCTGATAGTATTAATCTAACTATCAGCCTTACAGGCTATTTAATGTTTAAGTAACACTCCAATATCAAGATAAACTAAACAGCATCTAGTTCCTTCAAATAATTTTCTATCTTCATCAACATTAAAGGATTGTTATAAATCTTACATAACTCTCTTGCTTCTATATAATAATTTTTGACTTGTTCTTTGTCTAGAAATTTGGCTCCAGCATTTCCTACAAGAATAAGTAGAGGAGCCAGTTGGTAGCTTGTCTGTCTTTGTTTACAGAGTTCAATCGTCTTAAGAGCTTCTTGGA
>NZ_VMMT01000094.1:0-3777 GCF_013277355.1 Streptococcus sp. 1343 | reverse complement strand
GCCAGTCTACTTGTTCAGGTGTGAGAGCTTTGACATCCTTTTCTGTACTTGGCCAAGTCAACTTACCGTTCTCAAAGCGTTTATATAGTAGCCAAAATCCTTGACCATCCCAGTAAAGGGCTTTAAAGCGGTCTTTACGTCCACCACAAAAGAGAAAAACTTGACCGGAGAAAGGATCCAATTCAAAGTGGGTTTTAACCAGATAAGCCAGTGAATCAATGCCTTGTCTCATATCCGTTTTCCCACATACGAGATAGACCTGCCCTAGGCTAGATAGATGAATTGTCATGGAGCAACACCTTATCCAAAAGCTGTTCTATCATTTCGAGATTGAGAGATTGAAAAAAACTTACTTCAAGCTTGCCAATACGAATTTTAAGCAGAATATCATTTCTCTTTTTAGAATCAAAACGACGAGATTGTGGAATCTCTACAGGAACAATAGGTTGTGGCATTTAAATATCCTCCAATAGTTTTACTTTACTAATAGTATACAGGAGGTCTTCCATGAATGATAGATACCTTGTTATGACGCGCTTACGGTGTTTTTCTATTTAAGTCAAAGCCAATCAAAAAATCTCACTATTCATCAGGCTAAAAGAAACCTAATCATAGTGAGATTGTGAATTATAGTAATTTTTGTATCGCCTCTTCAATTTGTTTGGGGTCTGTTTTTGAAGAAAAGCGCTCAAAGACCTGCCCATCACGGCCGATGAGAAACTTAGCGAAATTCCATTCGATTCGTTTTCCTAGTGGGCCAGATTTTTGGTCTGTTAACCAAACATAGAGAGGGTCTGTCTCCTTGCCGTTGACCTTAATCTTGGCAAAACGTGGGAAGGTGGTTTGATAGTTTAGGCTACAGAAGCTGTTGATTTCCTCTGAGCTGCCGGGTGCTTGTCCCATAAACTGATTACAAGGGAAGTCTAAGATTTCAAAACCTTGTTCTTGATAGCGGTCATAGAGTTCTTGAAGTCCCTGGTACTGGGGCGTTAAACCACATCCAGTAGCAGTGTTGACAACCAAGAGAACTTTCCCACGATAGGCATCTAGTGGAGTTTCTTGATTGTCTTGGTTCAAGACTGAAAAATCGTATAGTGAAGTCATTGCTTGCTTTTCTCCTTCTGTTTGGTATTTTTAGGAGTTTTCTCCTCCTGTAGGGATAGAAAGCCGTAGGTCAGGGTTCCAAAAATGCTACCGATAATCAGGCCATACATTAGGAAAGGAACACTTTTATCGAATTGCACGAGCAACTTCCCAAAATCTGAAAAGGACATCTGCTGAACGAAGACTTTATGAAAGATGAGTAGGGTAAAGAGGCCAATCTGAAGGCCGATAAACACAATCCAGCTTCGGAATTTGATTTGGCCTTTGCTGTAGGTTTTGAGGACAATTTCTGACTTGTCATCTTTTTCCAGCTGGAGTTCTTTGACGACTCTTTGAGTTTTTAAAGTAATGAAAAAAATGAGTCCAGAGTAAACGTAGGGCATGGCATAGCGAACGGCTTCTATGAAGCGTCCAAATAACAGATAAAACAAGAAGAGGAAGAAGGAAGAATAAACGATTTGGACCATGGAACGGGCACAGGCTTTGTAGATAATCTCTTGCCGGCATTCATCAAAAGGGCCTTGGATATGAAAGAGATTTCGAAGTAGGCGAGTGGTGAAGTCTTCTTTTTTCATGTTAGTAATCTCCTAGATGAGTGGTTTTACTGACTTTCTTTTACGAATTGATAGAGATAATAAAGATAAGTGATAGAAGAAAGGCTAGCGATAGTCAGCAGTAAATAATATTTCCAACCGCTTGAGATGAGCATCAGTTGTGGTAAAGATAGAATCATAAAGTACAGTGCTAAGTTGAGTATGCGTGTTTTTTGGGAGTCAATCTTTAGATAAGTTAGCCCTTTGTTAAGTGCTGGAATAAAGACTAGCCCGAGGAATATCTCGCTGATTGGCAAGTTCCCTGAAACGATGATGAAGATGAGCAGGGAACTGAACAAAAGATGATAGGTAAGTAAAGTTACTAGTGATTTCATAAGGCACCTCCTAATCCTGGTCTTTTTTAGCTCTTGCAATACGAAGTGAGTCGACAATATGTATCATCACCCCGAAAAAGAAAGCTCCCAGTATAGTTTTAAAAATATGTTTTGTATTTAGAAGAGAACTGATAAAATTTGGATTTTCACTTGTTAGGGTATCAATGAGTGGAATTATAAAAAATATCACTGTTCCATAAATCGAACCTGCTTTCAGACCAGGATAACGTAACTGTTTCTGTTCTTTTTTCATGAGTTTCCTCCTAATCATTATCCTGATTTTTCTTGGCTTTTGCAATGCGACGGGAGATGATAATTTGTATAATCACTCCGAAGAAGAAAGATTGGAGAATACTTGAAAAAATATTTTTAAAAGTGAGAAGAGACTGAAGATAGTCCTGACTCTCACCTAGCAGTATATGGAGAAGAGGGGTTGAAAAAAACTCATTAATCCATAGAGTAGACCTGCTTTCATACCAGGGTAGTGTAGTTGCTTGCTTTCTTTCTCGCTCAGCATATCTGGATCAATAGCTGTAATCCCTGTTTTTTTGGTTTGGGAGAGCACATAGAGAGCAGAAATCATCGAAATGCCGAATACCACAAGAGGATAGCCGATAGCGACAATTTGTGGGTATTTATAAGCGAGGACAAAGGGGATGAGATTTCCAAATGTCATCAGATAAAAGAGGATGATAAAGACTTGATTGCCAATACGATCAGCCTCGCGTCGTTTGTGTTCATCAAGTGGTCCTGAAATGCCATAAATGCGTTTGATCAGTTTTTCCGTGAAGGTTTCTTTTTTCATAAGTTTGCTCCTTTTTTAAAAATTATCCTCCCAAAAGAGACTGTTGAGGTCAGTTTGGAGGCTGCGGGCGAGATTGAGACAGAGTTCCAAGGTTGGATTGTACTTGTCGTTTTCAATCATATTGATGGTCTGTCTCGAGACACCGATATCCTTGGCTAGTTCTAGCTGGGAAATGCCCAGTTCCTTGCGAAATTCTTTCACACGATTCATCTGGTCTCCTTTCTGATTTATGTCGTATATATTTGACTATATTATATTCTTTTAAATATAAAGTGTCAAGTATTTTTGACATATTTTTGAAGAAATAGTAGTCTCCTTGTCCGATTATCACATTAAAATGAAAGCTCTTCTAGGCATAAGAAAACACCTCTGAGTTATACTTGTTGTTCAATCACAAACACAAGAAAGGCACAGAAATGCAAAACCATTATACTACAAAAGCCAAACATTTGACAATCGATAGCCGTCGCTTAATCGAACGATGAAAAAAGGAAGGGAAATCAAATAGAGAAATCGCCTCTTTACTTGGAAAAGCTCCTCAAACCATTCACAATGAAATCAAGCGTGGGACAGTCCTGCCGACTATGCTCAACAGTCTTATGAAAATAATCGCAAGCGCTCGGTCAAGAAATCAAGATTGACCAAGGAACTAAAGGAAAAGATTCTCCACTATCATAACCAAAAAATTTCGCCTGAAATGATGGTCAAGGCTAAGGGCGTTAACGTGGGAATTTCTACCATCTACTACTGGATCCATCATGGAAAATTAGGATGGTCAAAACAGGATCTGCTCTATCCTAGAAAAGGAAAAGCGCTTAAGAAACAAGCTAGCACCAATTTTAACCCCCTGGTCAATCTATCGAACAGCGTCCTGAAGCTATCAATCTGCGATTGGAGAATGGGCATTATGATACTCAATCATTTTCAAAAAGCAACCTTG
>NZ_VMMT01000093.1:0-2286 GCF_013277355.1 Streptococcus sp. 1343 | reverse complement strand
AGGATTAGTAGTTACTAAAGGTAAAAAAGAAGACTAGAAATTTTGATACCTTCTTTATCATTAAAGACCAAAGAAAAACTCTTGTCCTAAATAGAAGATAAAGAGCCTGAGACAAAATAGTTCTCAACCACAAAAAAGCTAGATATTTCCAATTGCGGAACTCTAGCTTTTTAATTTTGAGTCGTTCTCTTATTGTATAATAGATTGAAACTAGAATAGTACACCTCTACTTCTAAAACATTGTTAGAAATCTATTTGACTGTCCTGATTGATTCATCCTGTTCTTATCTCATTTCACTATATTCACCGATAGTGAATCTCTACAGAGGACTTACACCTCAGATGCACGACATGCCCATCGTATAAAAAAATCTCCTACCCAAGGTAGAAGAATTTTAATCTTATAAAACTTAATCCGTCATGTCCGATACCAAGGTTCGATGCTCCAATGGAATACTGCACATAACTAGCAAGAAAATAAAGCCTGACTGAATCCAGAAGAGGGCCAAGTCAAAAATTCCGTGCACAGCAACCACTGTAAGGAAAGATAGATAAAGGCCGATAATCGGACGTTTCCCCGACTCCTGACTCATATCCATCATCAAGCGAACAGGAGCAACAGAAGACAAAACTAATAAAATAGTCCCCACAATTCCGTAACTCAGAATCGTATCAATATAAAGGCTATGAGCATGTTCATGATAAGGAGCATGTATCCGAGGATACGAGTGCATGTAGGTCAATGGCCCCTCACCCCAAAAAGGATTTTGCTTAAACAAGGCCATCCCAGCATCCCAAATAGAAATTCGTTCTTCCATAGAAGAATCTAAAGTCCCCATCCGAACTCCCAAATCACTGGAAAAGAGGAAGCTCAAGCCAATCGCAAATACCCCAATACTAAGCCAAAAGGCCTTCCAGTTTTTAATAGTCGTAAAGAGATAGATGATTGCTCCAGCGATAATAGCAGGAAAGGCAGTTCGATTTTGCGTAAAGTTCAATCCAAAGAGATTAACAAAGCCTGCAATCACACAGAATACTTTCAACCAATTCAACTTGGTCGTTGTAAATAGATAGAAAGCAATCATGATACAGAAACAACAAATAATTCCATAATAATTAGGATTAAAGAAGGTCACTTCTGCACGATTCTGATGCCACACCTGCATATTGGGTGAAAGAAAAGCATAGTTGAATTTCTTCACAATTTGGAAATGTTCTAAACTCGCAAAAGCAGCTGACAAGACGCTACCAAACAAGACGAGCTGCAAAATTAATCGAAAGAATTTATGTGATAAAATCGACTGATATTGCAAAAATAAAATAGCAAACAAAAACATTCCTACTGAAGCCACAAGACCCATCCAATTTTGTGCAAGAATGGATATAACAGTACTATAGCCAAGAAAAAGAAGCAGCATCGGATGCTCCCCCATTTTCTGAAGAATACTTTTCATGTCTCCTGTAAAAATCAAACTGATAATATATAAACAGAATACAACTACAAAAAGATAAAAGGGCAAAAAGATACTCAGGATAATTCCCAATAAAATCAGCTCTTTACTAGACAACCCTATCAGCTTTTCAATAAAGCCTATTGATTTCAAAATGAATCCTTTCTCTCCAAATCAGCTGATTCAGATAATAGTAAGCTATCCTATATTGTACCACTTTTTTAACAATTTGAAAACAAAGGAAACGTTTTCCAAAATAAAATGTAATTCGAATGTGATAATTGAAAGTTCTATAATGAAGTTAGCCACCCAGCCCTCCTAAAAATTAGATGGTTCAACTAGCTGATAGCTAGCACTCGATTTCATTTGATAAGAGGCTTGATGCTGTTAGGCTGACAAGCCAAGGCTAAGATTAGCCTTGGTTTAGCTGACAAAACTGCTTCAAGGGTTCCTCTTGTCAAATGAAAGCTCTTCTAGGCATAAGAAAACACCTCTGTGTTATACTTGTTGTTCAATCACAAACACAAGAAAGGCACAGAGATGCAAAACCATTATACTACAAAAGCCAAACATTTGACAATCGATAGCCGTCGCTTAATCGAACGATGGAAAAAGGAAGGGAAATCAAATAGAGAAATCGCCTCTTTACTTGGAAAAGCTCCTCAAACCATTCACAATGAAATCAAGCGTGGGACAGTCCGACAATGTCTTGGAAAAGGACGCTTTAAAGAGGTTTATTCTGCCGACTATGCTCAACAGTCTTATGAAAATAATCGCAAGCGCTCGGTCAAGAAATCAAGATTGACCAAGGAGCTGAAGGAAAAGATTCTCCACT
>NZ_VMMT01000092.1:0-4793 GCF_013277355.1 Streptococcus sp. 1343 | reverse complement strand
TTATAGCTCCCATGATTTACAAGAACAGCAGGACAAGCGATTTCTTTGTGGAGTGGTTCAAAACGCAACTCCTGCCTGCTTTGAAGACACCTCATGTTATTATCATGGACAATGCTAGTTTTGATCCCAAGAACATTTTGGATGAACTCTGCATCCAAGATAAACACTTTTTCTTACCTCTACCGCCATATTCACCGGATTTGAATCCTATTGAGTAAGCTTGGGCTATCTTGAAAAAGAAAGTAACAGATTTATTAAGGGAAGTCCCAACTATTTTTGAATGGTTGGAACGCTTTTTAAAACTAAATGACTGATATAAGTCCATAGGCCCTATTAGAGGATGTTCTGGTGTCTTATTCACTTGTTTTTTATAGCATTAGTAGATAGAATCAGCAAATAAAAAAGTAGTTCAAATGCCTGGCAGCAAAAAATCTCAACGATTCACCTAATATAGACTAAAGTTTAGAGTTTAAGGAAAGTAGGGCTAATATATTGTATGAAAAATAAGATTGTTTTTAAGCAAAACTCTTGAAAATGATTGAAAAAAGAGTTATTATAGATGTATAGTAAAAAGCAAACGCTTACTTAATCAAGGAGGACAGTTTATGTCATACAAAACAAGCAATGCAGAAGGGCATGTAGATTTCATTAATACCTATGATTTGGAGCCAATGGCGCAACAAGTGATCCCTAAAGCAGCATTTGGCTATATTGCTAGTGGGGCAGAAGATACTTTCACTTTAAGAGAGAATATCCGTGCCTTTAACCACAAACTCATCGTTCCACATACGCTTTGCGATGTTGAAAATCCAAGTACAGAGATTGAATTTGCAGGTGAAAAACTATCCTCACCAATCATTATGGCGCCTGTTGCGGCTCATAAATTAGCGAATGAACAGGGTGAAGTGGCGACTGCGCGTGGTGTGCATGAGTTCGGTTCTCTTTATACAACCAGTTCTTACTCTACTGTTGACCTTCCAGAGATTTCTGAAGCCCTTCAAGGGACACCTCATTGGTTCCAATTTTACTTTAGTAAGGATGACGGTATCAACCGCCACATCATGGACCGTGTGAAGGCTGAAGGTTATAAAGCGATTGTCTTGACGGCAGATGCTACTGTAGGGGGCAATCGTGAGGTGGATAAGCGTAATGGTTTTGTCTTCCCAGTTGGCATGCCGATTGTTGAAGAATACCTGCCAGAAGGTGCTGGTAAATCAATGGACTTTGTTTACAAATCAGCTAAACAGCGCTTGTCTCCACGCGATGTAGAATTTATCGCTGAATACTCTGGACTTCCTGTCTATGTCAAGGGACCACAATGCCGTGAGGACGTTGAGCGTTCACTTGCTGCGGGAGCTTCTGGTATCTGGGTAACCAACCACGGTGGTCGTCAAATCGACGGTGGACCAGCTGCTTTTGACTCGCTTCAAGAAGTGGCAGAAGCAGTTGATAGACGTGTGCCAATTGTCTTTGACTCTGGTGTTCGTCGTGGTCAACACGTCTTTAAAGCCTTGGCTTCAGGAGCAGACTTGGTAGCTATTGGTCGCCCTGCTATTTATGGTTTGGCTCTTGGTGGTAGTGTTGGTGTGCGTCAAGTCTTTGAACACTTGAATGCGGAATTGAAGACAGTTATGCAATTGTCTGGAACTCAGACCATTGAAGATGTCAAACACTTCAAACTTCGTCACAACCCATACAACCCAACCTTCCCAGTTAACCCTCGTGACTTAAAATTGTATTGATAAAAGAGATTGCCTCCACTGAATGTGGAGGTTTTTCTTCGTGTATTGGAAGAATAAATCGCTATCAAAAACTATATAAAGATATTTTTCGGTCAAATATCTTGCTAGGGCTTTCAATTTCTGTTATAATGGTCTAGTAATTAAATAATAGAGACATTTGGGGTGCTTTAGGCTGAGATGATACCCATTGAACCTGATACAGTTAAGACTGGCGAAGGGAAATGTGAACAGTTTTTTCGTATGGTGAAATGAACGATCTAATCTTGTAAGTCAACTCTAATTCTTGATTGTAATTGGAGTTTTTTTGTTTATATAAAACTGGATAGGCTTGTTTAGGTAGCTCTCTGCAAATGCCCTCGGTGTTCTTTAAAAGGATCAAGTGGAATTACGATTTTACTTGGTATTTCTTGGTGTTTTATTAATTACTAACAAGTAAAGAGAGGAGAAGTAAATATGGAAACACAGGTTTATGCATTTCAGCCAGGTTTGACTGTTGGAGAATTATTAAAAAGCAGTCAGAAGGATTGGCAGGCTGCAATCAATCATCGTTTTGTTAAGGAACTTTTTGCGGGGACAATTGAGACTAAGGTCTTAAAAGACTACCTAATTCAAGATTATCACTTCTTTGATGCCTTCTTATCCATGTTGGGTGCTTGCGTAGCCCACGCAGACCAGCTTGAATCCAAGCTTCGTTTTGCCAAGCAATTAGGCTTTCTTGAAGCAGATGAAGATGGTTATTTCCAAAAGGCTTTCAAAGACTTAAAAGTATCTGAGAAAGACTATCTGGAAGTGACCTTGCACCCTGTAACAAAAGCCTTTCAGGATCTAATGTATTCGGCAGTGGCTTCATCAGACTATGCCCATCTTTTGGTCATGCTGGTCATTGCAGAGGGTCTCTATTTAGACTGGGGTTCTAAAGATTTGGCTCTTCCTGAAGCCTATATTCATTCGGAATGGATCAATCTCCACAGAGGTTCTTTCTTTGCAGAGTGGGTTCAATTTCTGGTTGACGAACTCAATCGTGTCGGAAAAGGTCGAGAAGATTTGACAGAACTTCAGCAACGCTGGAATCAAGCGGTCGCTTTAGAATTAGCCTTTTTTGACATTGGTTATGATGCCTAGAGAAAGTTCAGGATACTGACAAATTTGACGAGGTAAATCATTCAATGTAACTGAAAAAAATTCTCAACTAAAGATAGAGATAAATCGAAATCAGTAGATCGTATAAAGTGAAAAGGAAGGAATTCAATATGACAAGTTTAAAATTATTAAAAGAAAAAGCACCTTTGGTCATTTGCATCACCAATGATGTAGTAAAAAATTTCACAGCAAATGGATTAGTAGCACTGGGTGCGTCACCAGCTATGAGCGAGTACCCAGCAGACTTAGAAGATTTATTAAAATATGCTGGAGGATTATTGATTAACATTGGGACTTTAACGGATGAAAATTGGAAGCTGTATCAAGAGGCACTAAAAATTGCTGAAAAATATAATGTCCCTGCAGTATTAGATCCAGTAGCTTGTGGAGCAGGAGAATATAGAAAAAAAGTAGCAGATGATCTAATCAACAATTATAAACTAGCAGCGATTAGAGGAAATGCTGGCGAGATTGCCTCTTTAGTAGGAATAGATGTGGCATCTAAAGGAGTAGATAGTGCGGGCGTAGATAATATTGACGAAATTGCTCTAGCAGCAAATGAGAAGTTCAATATTCCAATAGTAGTAACAGGTGAAGTGGATGCCATTGCTGTTAATGGAGAAGTGGTAACGATTCATAATGGTAGTGCTATGATGCCGAAAGTCATTGGGACAGGATGCTTATTAGGAGCTGTAGTAGCAAGCTTTATCGGACTAGAAAAAGGTCAAGAATTGAAATCATTAGAAACAGCAATGTTGGTTTACAATATCGCTGGAGAAATAGCAGAAAAACGTCCAAATGGACATCTTCCTGGGACATTTAAAGTTGAATTTATAAATGCCTTATACGAGATTACAGATGAAGATGTAAAGGAAT
Source organism: Streptococcus sp. 1343 (assembly GCF_013277355.1). Taxonomy (NCBI): domain Bacteria; kingdom Bacillati; phylum Bacillota; class Bacilli; order Lactobacillales; family Streptococcaceae; genus Streptococcus; species Streptococcus sp. 1343. Next base: position 1,035 of record NZ_VMMT01000092.1, on the reverse strand, counting down.
TCAAAAGAGTGAAGTAAGATGTTTCATAAAGAATTACTAAAACTATATTTTATTTGTGGAACGACTACTTGCCAAGGAAAAAATCTATATAGAGTCGTTGAGGAAGCCTTAAAAGGTGGTATAACCTTATTTCAATTTCGAGAAAAAGGGGAGGGAGCCTTAGAAGGTAAAGAAAAAGTCGAATTAGCAATTAAACTACAGGATCTTTGTAAAAAATACAATGTTCCATTTATCGTTAATGATGATATTGAGTTAGCATTGGAAATAGATGCTGATGGCGTACATGTAGGTCAAGATGACCTTGGTGTTGATGAAATTAGAAAATTGATGCCAGATAAAATAATTGGTCTTTCTATAAGAAACGAAGAAGAATTTCAACAATCAAAAGTTGAATATGTAGATTATGTAGGTGTTGGGCCTGTATTTGATACCCAGTCAAAAGATGATGTTGGTGGTGCTATAGGTTATGAAGGTCTTGAATTGATGAGAAAACTATTGCCACAAATGCCTTTAGTTGCAATTGGTGGGATACAGACGAAACATATTAAAGACATTATAAAGACCAATATGGATGGCGTTTCAATCATTTCGGCAATATCGTATGCAAAAAATATAGAAAAAACTGTTCGGGAAATGAGTGAACAATAGATATCTATCCTTGGATTCTAAGTAAGTAGGATTTTCCTTTTTTAAAAAGCTATGTCTAGATTCAGCTTGAATGGCTAATTCATCAAACAGGTCATTTGTTTTTTGCAAAAGAAAGATCTGCTGTCTTTGTGAGTGCAAGGCTGTATTTCCAGTTCAATTTCTTGAACTAGTATAAAATGTGTGTTATAATAATCACATAATTAAATAATAAAGGCATTTGGGGTGCTTTAGGCTGAGATGATACCCATTGAACCTGATACAGTTAAGACTGGCGAAGGGAAATGTGAAAAGTTTTTTTCGTATGTCGAAAAGAACGGTCTAATCTTGTAAGCTGAACTCTAATTCCTATCTGTAATTAGAGTTTTTTCTTATGGCTTCAAGCCAGTT
>NZ_VMMT01000091.1:0-2945 GCF_013277355.1 Streptococcus sp. 1343 | reverse complement strand
CCTGCTTTGAAGACACCTCATGTTATTATCATGGACAATGCTAGTTTTGATCCCAAGAACATTTTGGATGAACTCTGCATCCAAGATAAACACTTTTTCTTACCTCTACCGCCTTATTCACCAGATTTGAATCCTATTGAGTAAGCTTGGGCTATCTTGAAAAAGAAAGTAACAGATTTATTAAGGGAAGTCCCAACTATTTTTGAATGTTTGGAACGCTTTTTAAAACTAAATGACTATATCAAGCAGATAGTAAAGAACCTTGGGCCTACTACTGGTTAGGAATCACTGGAGGGAAAGCTCCTGATTTTTTTTGCCCTTTCTCAAATTTCTGATCAATCCTATCTCATCCAATCTGAAACTTGTCATACCCAGACTACTGCAAAACTCATCTCAGACATTGTTCGCTTCGCTCAGATTACAAAATCCAATGAATTAGCTCAACTCCATATCATGGGACAACTCCATGAACTGATGTTTCATCTGGGAACTATTGCTCCCAATCAGAAAAAAGAATATTTCATCAACCTACCAACTCTATCTTGAATGCAAACGATTAATTGATAGCCACTATCCTCAATCACTTACAATTCAAGATTTAACAAAAGAACTATCCGTTCACAGAAGCTACTTATCAAGCGTATTCAAAGAATTTAATACCTTATCACCCAAAGAATACCTACTCTACGTTCGAATGCACCGAGCTAAACAACTTCTCGAAAATACCCAAGAATCCATCAAGGTAATTGCATACTCGGTAGGTTTTTCAGATCCACTACATTTTTCGAAAGCTTATAAACAATACTTTAATCAGACTCCAAGTCATACAAGAAAAGAATACTCTCAATACCAACTAGTGAGAAAGGCAACATTATGAAATCCTACCAAGCTGTCTACCAAATCCTATCTAAAGAAACCGACTATATCAGCGGAGAAAAAATCGCAGAAAAACTATCCCTAAGCCGAACATCAATTTGGAAAGCTATCAAGCGACTAGAACAAGAAGGGATTGAAATTGATAGTATCAAAAATAGAGGATATAAACTGATGAATGGTGACCTTATTCTTCCAGAGATTCTAGAAGAAAATCTTCCAATTAAAATCAGTTTTAAACCCGAAACAAAATCAACACAACTAGATGCAAAAGAAGCAATTGATTTAGGCTATGAAGCAAACACCCTCTATCTAGCTTCCTATCAAATAGCAGGGCGTGGCCGTTTTCAACGCTCCTTCTACTCTCCTCAAGGTGGCATTTATATGACCCTCCATCTTAAACCAAATCTTCCCTATGACAAATTACCGTCCTACACACTACTTGTAGCTGGAGCTGTCTACAAAGCCATTAAGAACCTAACTTTAATAGATGTCGACATAAAATGGGTCAATGATATCTACCTAAACAATCATAAAATTGGAGGAATTCTCACTGAAGCAATGACCTCTGTAGAAACTGGCTTAGTCACAGATATCATTATTGGAGTAGGTATCAATTTCACTATTAAAGACTTCCCTCAGGAATTAAAAGAAAAAGCTGCCAGCTTATTTAAAGCTACAGCTCCTATAACAAGGAATGAATTGATCATAGAAATCTGGCGTACTTTCTTCGAAACACCAGCAGAAGAGCTATTATACCTATACAAAAAACAGTCATTCGTTCTTGGAAAAGAAGTTACTTTCACACTAGATCAAAAAGACTACAAGGGACTTGCTAAAGACATCTCTGAAAGTGGAAAACTTTTGGTGCAATGTGATAACGGAAAAGAAATCTGGCTCAATAGCGGAGAAATTTCTCTCAAGAGTTGGAAGTAATAATAAATTAGAACAACCATAAAATCGACAATATATAAAGATTTTAGCTTTTCTTCAACCCACTACAGTTGACAAAGAGCCTGAAAACTTCAAAAAACGGATTTTTATCGCTCTGAACATCAAAAAAGAAAGGACGAAATTTGTCCTTTCTCGAGCTTAGCTGACTTCAACCCACTACAGTTGACAAAGAGCCAAATGAAAAAGAGAGTTACAAACTCTCATTAAAACGGAGAATAAGGGATTCGAACCCTTGCGCCAGTTACCCGACCTAACGATTTAGCAAACCGTCCTCTTCAGCCTCTTGAGTAATTCTCCAATTAATGGGCACGAGTGGACTCGAACCACCGACCTCACGCTTATCAGGCGTGCGCTCTAACCACCTGAGCTACGCGCCCAAGTTAAAAAACTTGGTAATTTGAACAAAGTTCAAAGCGGGTGACGAGAATCGAACTCGCGACAACAGCTTGGAAGGCTGTAGTTTTACCACTAAACTACACCCGCATAAATACTATCAATAAAATGGCGCGAGACGGAATCGAACCGCCGACACATGGAGCTTCAATCCATTGCTCTACCAACTGAGCTACCGAGCCTTATTGCGGGAGCAGGATTTGAACCTACGACCTTCGGGTTATGAGCCCGACGAGCTACCGAGCTGCTCCATCCCGCGTTAATATAAAAGGAGGATGTGGGATTCGAACCCACGCACGCTTTTACACGCCTGACGGTTTTCAAGACCGTTCCCTTCAGCCGGACTTGGGTAATCCTCCAATATTCAAATGGACCTTGTAGGACTTGAACCTACGACCACTCGGTTATGAGCCGAGAGCTCTAACCAGCTGAGCTAAAGGTCCGACAAGATCATTATAGCGGCGAAGGGGATCGAACCCCCGACCTCCCGGGTATGAACCGGACGCTCTAGCCAGCTGAGCTACACCGCCATGAATCGGGAAGACAGGATTCGAACCTGCGACACCTTGGTCCCAAACCAAGTACTCTACCAAGCTGAGCTACTTCCCGAGTTAAATAGAAAAATGCACCCTAGAGGAGTCGAACCTCTAACCGCCTGATTCGTAGTCAGGTACTCTATCCAGTTGAGCTAAGGGTGCTCATTAGTTTATGCCGAAGACCGGAAT
>NZ_VMMT01000090.1:0-9325 GCF_013277355.1 Streptococcus sp. 1343 | reverse complement strand
CCGTTTTTACTTCACGAAAATAATACACACTTTACTTATTTTGTTTTAGAAAAATAACATCACTTCTCAAAAAGTTAGTCATTATCTTTATGTTAAGGATTAAATTCTGTATTTGATAGGACTGAATCCTTTTAGTTTAGTTCTAATTCGATTTTTACTTAAATAATCAATAACAAAAATGACAATAGATTTTCTACTGTCATTTTATTTTTCTAAATTTTTAGCAGAGTATTCTCACAAGTCTCTAAATCTCTTTCAACTTTTCGAGATAGGCGGTTAATTCTGCTTGGGCTTCTGGTGTTGTGCCTACTAGTTGGCTGCGCATGTGTGCGAGTCTGGCTTCTACCTCTCCAATCTCTTTATCAATCTCTGCGAGCTGGTCTGCGAGGTCGGCTAGAGGAACAACGGGTTCTTCCTCAAAGGTATCGACATAGCGTGGAATGTTGAGGTTATAGTCATTTTCGACAATTTCTTCAAAGCTGGCTAGATGAGCAAACTTCTCGACATTCTCGCGTTTTTGATAGGTCTCCAAAATCTTGGCAATATGGTCTTCGGTCATATTGTTTTGATTTTTCCCTTTTTCAAACTCTTTTGAAGCATCGATAAAGAAGACATCCTTATTGGTGCGATTCTTTTTAAGGATAATAATGGTTGTCGGAATAGAGGTATTGTAGAAGATATTTGCTGGCAAGCCGATAACTGTATCAATAGCGCCTTCTTCTAGCAGGTGCTGGCGAATCTTCTGCTCGGCTGCTCCTCGGAAAAGGACTCCGTGGGGAAGGACAATGGCCATGACCCCATTATGCTTGAGGTGGTAAAAGCCGTGAAGAAGGAAGGCAAAATCTGCTTTTGACTTAGGTGCAAGAACTCCATAACTTGAAAAGCGAGGATCTTGCAGGAAGCCACTATCTGCTGACCACTTCAGTGAATAGGGTGGGTTCATCAAAACCCCATCAAAGTCTGTTGGCTCGGTAGTCGGCCAATCTTCATCTAGGGTATCGTGGTTACTGAGGTGATAGTTCTCAATCGCGACCCCATGAAGCATCATATTCATGCGAGCAAGGTTGAAGGTCGAAGTAATCAACTCCTGACCGTAGTAAGAAATCGTCGAAGCTTCCTTACTATAGCGCTTGGCATTGAGCAAGAGAGATCCAGAACCCATGGTCGGGTCGTAAACTGACATCCCCTTTTGATGCTCCCGCCCTGCAAAGACAATCTGGGTCATGAGGTGAGAGACTGCTTGAGGTGTATAGAACTCTCCAGCCTTTTTCCCAGAATCACTGGCAAACTGGCCAATCAAGTACTCATAAGCATCACCCAAGATATCACCAGCATGACCAGACACATTGAGGTCGTTGAGCTGTTTCATAACCTCAGAGATGGTCTTGTTTTGCTTTTGTGGGGTGTTTCCTAGCTTTTTCGCATAGAGGTCGATATCTTCGAAGAGATTTTCAAATTTTTCATTGGCCTGCTCGATATCACGGAAACTTTGGGCTAGGGATTCTAGTTGGAAGGTTCCTTCATGGATAGACTGAACCAGCTTGGTGAAGGTTAGAGAAGGCTCAATCACATAGCCCAACTCGTCATTTAAGACCTCGATGAGGTCTTCACGGACATCTGCATCCGCAAAGTTTTCCTCGTAGAGAAGCTGGGCTTGCTGGAAGGACTCAAAGGGCTCGTCCAAATTATCGCAGACGGATTGGAGGATGTTGTCGGATAGATATTTGTAGAAAATCAAGCCCAAGAGGTAGGACTTATATTCATTGGCTTCCATCTGGCCACGCAGGATATCTGCCGCATTCCAGAGGGATTGGTAGAGTTCTCTTGATAAATCTGTTTGTGACATAGGGTCTCCTATCAATTTCTACTTTCATTCGTTTGGTGTAGCTTTTTATGGTCTCGGTATCGTATGGAATTGAACACGACCTAAAAGCTGGGTAAAAAGATAAACTGTCTAGTCTTCATCGAAGACTGTCCCAGTTTCCTATTTTTATTAGGCTTTTGACGGTCTTTGTATCTTATATAATTGAACACGACCTAAAAGCTGGGTAAAAAAGATAAACTGTCTGGTTTTCATCGAAGACTGCGCCAGTTCCCTATTTTTACTGGGCTTTTGACGGTCTTTGTATCTTATATAAACATTTTTCTGAGTAGGGTTTGTTTGCTTTCTTTGAGCTGGTTAACTTTTTCCTCTTGCTTGGCAATGGCCTTGTCTAGGTCTTGGAAGAAAGAACCGATGACTTCTTGTTCAGGGAGAGTGGGTACCATAGTCTTAATATTTGAAAAGTCACTTTTATTAATAATTTGCATCGTTCCTGCACCTGCTACACTGAGCATGTATCTTGACCAAATTTCAGATTGTGTTAATAAAAAATACGATGAATATTTTTCACTAGGCGTCAATGAATTAATTTGTTGATTAAAAGCCGAATCAGTTCTAACTAATGTATTTTTCCCAATACTCGCAATACATGTTACCAATATTGAACCAGACTTAGCAATTCTAGCTTTGGATTTACCTACTTCTGATAATTGTTTTGAGGTCGTTTGAAGCACCAATGAATTAATATCAGTAGGTGTGACCCATGGAAATCCATTTTTTTCGTAATTATCTTCTTCATTAGTAGGCGGAGTATTACCCGTTTGAATTTCACCAATTCCCCCCAACTTCACTTCCTTCCACTCATCTTCAAATCCTGCGAAGCGAAGGGCTGGTTTGGTTTGTCCTTTGGCTGAGAAGAGGAGCTTGAGGTAAGTTTTCTTCTGCTCTTTGAGCACCTCTAACTTACGCTGTTGAAGGCTAATAAGCTGGTCAATATCTTGGAAGAAAGAACCAATGGCAGTTTGCTCGGAGAGGGAGGGGAGGGAAATATCTGTCTCTAAAATATTCTTATTGTATAATCTTTTTATTGTAGTTCCTTCAATTCCTGACCAAGATACAATCTTATAAAAAGCTTTAAGAAACTTGTTGTTAATTTTACCATGGTGATTCAACCAAACAATATTTGAATCTTGGTAGTAAGCTTCATCTCCATCGTACTCAACAACGCGGCCAATACTTCCTGAAGCAGATAACAGTAAATCTCCTCTTTGAGGATAAGCAAATTTTGTTTTATATTCTTCAAATTTTTCTCTAGTTATATAAGTATCAGCTTCCCCTCCAAAAGTACCAATTTTGAAAAAAGGAATTTCAAACTCCGCAGAAGTTTCCTCTTTGAAAATCCTCCTACACATTTCAACTGACCCAAGATTTCCCAACTTCTTCTCTTCCCAAACTTCAGTATACCCCGTAAAGCGATAACTTGGTTTTTTTGTCATATTACTCCTCCAACTATTTCATCTTTATTTGTATCTATAAATTGCAATTGATAAGCTTTACGAGCCCCCCATGCCTTAAGTGTTTTCTTAATAGTATATTCATTCTGCTTATCGAACTGGTCTACATAAATGCTCACATCCGGTGTCTGTTTAAAAATTTCTTTAAAGTACGGAGCATCCACTCCATCCTCATCCCGAATACCAAAACCAATGAAGTAGATTTCTTTGATAGAGCTTAAACTTTTGAAAAACTGTATATTATTAGTTAATATACTATCAACTGGTTTCTTTAACTTATTAACAACTTCTTCCATATATGCTCCTACATCTAGAGGATTGAAATCACTTACTTCATCATCAAAACCATGTCCAAAAATAAATTTTTCCCCACCAATAACTCCATGTAAATGAAAAACTTGCTCTTCAGGAATTCTATATAAATCCTCTAACGTTTTTGTATAATTGAAATTTAGAAATGTTGCATCAGAGTTTTTCAAAACTGTAGCTTTTAACAATTTATAACACGAATTTTCACCATTTCTAAGAATTCTATCAGTCCATTCAAAATATGTTTCTTCTATCCACAATTTAAATAATTTATTTAAAGAATATAATACATATTTAGCTAGAGTTTCTCCTATTTCATTAGCATTACTAGCCATTATACTGCCATCCAAATCTCTAGCGTTATATATACAATCTGTATTAACAATAGACACTTCATTAAAATCTGCTAATTTCTCTTCAAAATCAGACCAAAATTTCTCAGTTTCCGTAATTTGACTCATTAGCTGATACAGTAACTTATACAAAATTACATCATCTGGATATAGATCTCCTCCATCTGGTGCCATTTCCATTTCAGGTATGGTATCATCATCAATTTCTTCTAGCAATATTTCTTTATCAATTCTATTTAGATATAATTTTATGGCATTTTCACTTTGCAACGACTCTAACAGTTCATCTTTTCCATAAGCCTGCTGATAAACAAACTTCTTGAAATATAGATAATTCGTCTTCAAATCATGCGCCATATCAAAACCATTTCCGATAATAAATAATTTCTCCACTCTATCCCCCCTTTCTATTACTCCATTTTCTTATTTCTACACTTTAGGTTTTCTCTTTTTGATTTCTATTCTTCAATTTTACCTATTTTTACACTTTAGGATTGCCATCTATCATTTCTATTGTTCAATTTTGGCCATTTTTTCACTTTAGATAGGAAACTATGCTATTCTATTCTTCAATTTTGCCTATTTTGAAACAATAGATAGGCTTATTTTGTGATATAATGTTAAAAAACGTTGAAATGCGAGGATGACTACATATGAACTATAGAGAACTTAGAAAAATCTACTACAGTCATCGTGACCAGTATGAGGAAGAGTATCAACTACGCTTACAAGGATACAGTTCCATTAGAACATCTCTTTATCCTCATTTAATGCAACGCGATACTGTCAAAACAAGTCAATACCCTTTATTTGTAACCCTACATCTAGGGATTTCCCAACTGATGGAAACTATTTCACAGCAGTCTCAACGAATTAGTGAAATAGCTGATACCCTCCCTAAGATTGCCCACGATCAGTTTTATAAAGAACAGCTCTACCAATCGATTATTTCCACAAATGAAATCGAAGGTATCCATACAACTCGTAAAGAGTTGGTCGATGTGGAGAAACTCCTAGAGGAAGACCCCTATAAGACCGAACAAATCAAACATCTTTCCACCTTGCGAATGTACCAACAAATCCTTAAGGATGAATTTCTCCAAATCCAATCTCTTGAAGATATCAGAGGGATTTATGACCAATTAACACAAGGAGAAATCTCGCCAGAGGATGAACTCGATGGAGAGTTTTTTAGACAGAAATCGGTCTTTATCCAAGACGACAAGACTGGCAAAGTCATCTATATCCCACCTCAAAAGGAGGAACAGATTCAGGTCATGCTGACAGAGTGGATTCGTTTTATAAACGACCATTCTATCCCAAACCTTGTCAAGGCTTGTGCTGGACACTATTTTTTTGAAAATATACATCCCTTCTATGACGGTAACGGTCGGACAGGACGCTATATCCTTGCCAAGTACTTGTCTAGAAAACTCGATAAATTTTCAGGGTTAGTTTTGTCCCAACAAATCAATCACCATAAGCAAGACTATTATAAGGCTTTTAGGAATACTGGCGATCATCTCAACCGTGCCGATGCTACCTTCTTCGTTGAAACCTTGTTGACTTTTATCAAGGAAGGACAGGAAAATATTATCCAAACCCTCCTTGAAAAACAAGAGCAACTGAATCGCTATAAAGTTAAGATAGAGCAGACAGAAGGGCTGGAGGAAGTCGAGAAATACATCTTGTTTCTACTCGCTCAGTCCAAGCTCTTTGTTGATGATAAGAGAGATGGTATAGAAGATAGAAGCATCATCCAACTGGCCAATCAGTCCAACCATCATTACTCTAAGAAAAAGGTCAAGGATGCTTTCTTGCATCTTGAAGATAGGGGAATTTTGACCCTAATTGGTCGAAAACCTTCCCAACATTATCTTTCTGACTATTTTTAATACTCAATGAAAATCAAAGAGCAAACTAGGAAACTAGCTGCAGGCTGCTCAAAACACTGTTTTGAGGTTGCAGATAAGACTGACGAAGTNNATTTTCGAAGAGTATAAACCTATCTCCCTCTTAGCGGTAAGATATCCTCTGAAATCATGCGCATATAGTCCTCTTTGAGGGCTTTTTTGTATTTGAGTTTTGGTAGTGCCTTGTCTCCGTGGGCTTCCTTATAGGCCAGATAGTCCTGAGATTCCGTAATGGCTTTTTCACCATTTTGCTTGTCTCGTCCGATGCGGTAGTTGTCCACTACGAACTGGAGTTCATCCTCTCCTATCTGCCAATAATCTGCCGTTTCACGAATCTTTTTCTGGGTTCTTAGCTCAATCATCTCATCCAACTTATGGGCTACAGACTGTCCCTGATAGCTCTTGGCATCTGCTTGGACATTCTGCCAGAGTTTGGAGATGAGGTTGGATAACTTGGGATTGGATTTGTTCAAATCTTCGATATAGTTATCTACCAGACTCTTTTCCTTTTTACCAATGAAGTTTTCCCGATTTTCGATCAAGGCTTGGATGAGGGAGAGGATATAGTGATAGTTTATCTCATCTGTGCGGATGGATTCGAGCTCATACTCTATATCTACGAGAAGGCTTTCATCTTCTTGGTCTTCTTTTCTGCGTCTGCGGAGCTCTTCGATAACATTTTGATATTGGCCGGCAAAGTTCTCGATGTCTTCTAGGCTGAGACCAATCTCTCTGAATATGACTTTCTCATCATAGTCCGAATAGACTTGTATAGAAGATAGGAGCTTGTCAAATTCTTGGAAGGCCTTGGCAAAGCGTTTTAATTCTGCATCTGTCGCTGTATCCAAATCAGGCACCTGCTCTGGACTTGGAGCGATGGCTAATAGTTGATGAACCTTCTCAAGAAACTTGGCCTTCTCCTCCTGCCATTCTGGGGCTAAGACACTGGTTTCACCACCATTTGAGTAGAGGCTCAGAGCTTCATCCACCTTTTCTTTAAAACGGCCAGGCGTTTGGAAGGTGACGATTTGGCCGAATTTCTTGCCTTCATCAAAGAGGCGATTGGTTCGTGAAAAGGCCTGAATGATATGCTGGGGTTTCATGGGCTGACGATCCATGAACAGGGTCGATAGGCAAGGGGCATCAAAGCCTGTCAACAAGCGGTCCACAACGATAACCAAGTCCAACTGTTCCTCACGGAAGGCAAAGCGTTCTTTCTTACGGGCCAGACGGTCGTTGAGGTCACTATTGTAGGAAGCAATGGTTGCTAGGCTAAAGTGGGTACCAAACATGGCATTGTAGTCTTCTAGGCTCTCCTCCATGTAGGCTTGGTTGACATAGGAGTTTGCTTCATTTTCTGTCACAGAGTAAGTAATGGCAACCTTAGGGAAGTCTGGCAAAACCTTTTTAACATTTTCCGAAATGCTTAGAGACTTCTCTCCATTTTTGACTTGCTTAATCAGGTTATAATAGGCCTGCGCACGGACAATGCTTTTGACAGTCAAAATGGCTTCATAGGTTTTTCCTACCCCATTTTGGAAACCGAGTTTGCGTCTTGAGCGATTGAGAATAGCATCTAAAACGGCAAGCATATGTCCTTCGTCATCATAACGCTCCTCGTCAATCTCATCTTCTGCCCAACCAGGCATGGCCGTCTGATACTCCACATTAAAACCAAGAACCGCCTTGTCATGGATGGCTTCTTTGACGGTATATTGGTGGAGGCAGTCACCGTACTGCTCTTCGGTCGTCTGAGCAAGGTCTCCTTTTTGTTCACGTTTATTTTCTGTAAAGATAGGAGTTCCTGTAAACCCATACCAGAGAGAATTTGTAAAGAAGTGCTCTAGGTGGCGCTGGCGTTCAGGAGTCACTGCGCGATGGCATTCATCAACAACAAAGCCTAGTTTGAGTTGTTTGATACGATTGTAGACCTTTTGGTGACGGCCTTCATCAAACTGACGAATCATAGCATTGATTTTCTGGATGGTCGTCACAACGACACGGCGGTCATCAGAAGCTAGATTTTTAACCAATTCCTGTGTATCATCGGTCTCGTCGATATCGATCATATCGTTCTCTGCGTAAGATTGAAAAGAACTAGTCGTCTGCTGGTCAAGGTCTGTCCTATCAATCACAAAGATTGTCTTCTCAATAGATGGTATCTGAAGCAGATTGCGCGAAACCTTATAGGAGGTCAGGGTCTTTCCTGAACCGGTCGTATGCCAAATATAGCCTGACTGGCGCTTGCGACTGGCTTCACGGATAGCCTCAATGGCATGTACCTGATAGGGGCGTAATAAAATCAAGGCCTTCTTGTCATCATCAATGACAGAATACTGCATGACCATCTCGTGGGCTCTCGGTATCGACAAGACAGACTCTGCAAAGTCAAATAGTTGAGGTTGAGGTCTATTTTCACTATCCACCCACTTGGTCAAGAAGCGCTCATTTAGCTTGTTGGCTTTGGCAGCTGCGATGTAGCGGGTGTCTGTGACATTAGAGACGATAAACATCTGAAGACTTGAAAAAATGCCTCTGAACTGTCCTTCTTGGTCGTATTTTTTAATCTGACGGAAGGCATCCATGTAAGGATGAGAACGGCTTTTTAGTTCAATCTGAATCATAGGCAGACCATTGATCAGCAAAGTCACATCCCCACGACGCTGGCGAATCCCTTCTCCGCCTGTGATGACTTGATTGACAACCTCATAGCTGGATTTGCCACCAGCGACATTGTTTCTCCACAAGACTTCCAAGCGAATGGTGCCTAAACTAGCATCTTCACGTTGAACCTGCACCTTGGCAATGCCATTTTCCCCTGCTATCCACTTGGCTGCTTCGTAGAAGTTGACGAAATTGAGCTGGTTTTTAATTTGATTTTTCTCTGAATTTGTAAGGGGATGGTCTTGCAAAATGCGGACATTATTGGCTTCCAGCTTGGCAAAAAAGTTTCCCCATAGGAGGTCTTCTGTATTTAACTCAGGTCGATACACCCATTGACTTTCTCCCTTTGTCAACCGGTTGATCAAATCTCGCTCGATAGCCAATTCCTGTTTGGTTTTGGCTTTACCTGCTACAGGGATAGCAGTCTCATCTTTGGGAGAGAGTCTCTGGCTGATATGGAAATCCTGCAAGGCGGCTTGATTGAGATATTGCAATTTTTTGAGAAGATCTTGCTCCGTCCCTCTAATGGCTTGATAGGCTGCCGTCAAGTCTTTATCTGCATCTAGGTAGTGATGGGGATTCTTCTTTATTTGAATATAACCCTGCACTAAATCTTCTAATACTATCCTAAAATCAAAAAACATCTTATAATAGTAGTTATGAAACTTACAAACGAAGAAACACAAAAAATTGAACAACTCCTAAGAGATTCATCGTACGCCAAATATCACAAACGTCTACAGATTATTT
>NZ_VMMT01000009.1:0-4722 GCF_013277355.1 Streptococcus sp. 1343 | reverse complement strand
TTCTCTACAACATCAGACACTTCAGTCGTCCAACAAAATCCGAAGTAAAATTAAAGCCATCGCCAAACAGTTTAGGAGTAGCATTTTCTAATTCTTCCTGCAACTCTTTGGCAACTCGACGTCTATCTAAATCTCTATACGAAATTTTCGATAAGTTACTTGATTGTTCCACCAAAAGTTGCGTTTTTTCTCTATGAGCTCTCTCCAGACGAACCACATCATCGCTCAGACGCTTAGAATCGCTTTTTAACCCCTTTATTTCCTCCTGACGACTATTTACCTCAGAATTTACCTCAGATAGCTCTGAGAGCCTCTCAGAAGCCTCAGAATCGATTTTACCGTATTCGTCAATCTTTTTCTCAAGGACACCCTCTAAACGTCCTAAATCTGCCCTTAAATCGTTTCTATGAGTGTCTAGCCATTTGAAACGCTCTTCCAACGTCGCTTCTCGGATGTTAAATGTCACGTCTGAATCTGCAAACAAAGAACCTATGTCCTCATAATCTTGAATTTCTGACATTGTTGCAGGTCTACGTTCTTCCGTATGCCAATATTTTGGCGCTCCTAAATCTAGCAATTCCTGATTAAGAGCTTCACGCCCCATTTTTTCCTTGTAGTCCGCCACACTCAAATGCTGTTCTTTGCTATCTCGCTTTCCACGTTGCAACTCAAAACCATGCTCATTCATGTACTTTGGCAAATCTTCCTGAATATGCTTTAGCTCCTCACGGTTAAACATAACCTTTGATGACAGCTTACCATTTCTCATTGGCACAATCCCTAAGTGCATGTGTGGGGTACTCTCATCAAGATGTACACTGGCATAAGCAACGTTGGTTTCTCCGTAATTCTCCGCGAAGTAGTTTTTAGCCGTTTCAAAAAATTTTCTCGTCTGCTCCTGGCCCAACTTTTCAAAAAAATCTTTATCTGACGTAATAATCCATTCATCACACAAAACAGCGTCTTTCCGTATCCCACGTTTAGAACTCTTGTTCTCGTTCACATAGTCCTTAATTTGCCGTTCATACGACACAGAGCGGTCACGATCCGTCAACTCATAGTTGAGGTGTGACCTGCTCGTGTCGATGTCTTTGTTTGAGTGCTTTTCAAAAATCCGTTCATTGTGCTTATATGCGCCACCCAAATTCCCAACTTTCATTTTCTGCATTCTCGCAACCATGTAGCTCATAACTTTTACCTCCTCAGGTGGGTCATTCGAGTAGCGAATGACAGACGAGCCGGCAAGCCTATTGCTCGTCTATTGTGATAACATTCTAGCTAGAATTTTAGCACAAATTTCGGCTAACTTCCAAGTAAAGTATAACGCACTATACTTTACTTCGTAAAAGTGCGTTCTCCGAAGGCTCTTTCAGAGAGCTAGTCCGCCCACTTTATGCCAGGGCGAACTACAAAAAAAGCCCTCGAATCGCAAGGGCATTTTTTGAAAAATTGGGCGACTTCGATAAGTCCCCCAAAGTCATTTTTTCAAAATGACAGTCGGACGGCTTCGCTATTGTCCGACCAAAAAATCAAAGTAAACATAGTTGAGAAAATTATCTCCATAGGAAACATTGATACTATCAACTCCACACATCCTACATAGACAGTTTCCATTATATTTTTTAATATTCTTCAAAACTATATCTTATACAAATTATTTAATCTTTCTAACTCTAATACATTCATACATACTTCTACTCCAGTAACTCCCCCCTTACTATGAATAACCCCACAAGAAAACACAATCCTCTCCTTACTCAAAATATTTGACAACACTACTAATGATTCTAAAATATAATCCTTTATAATAATAAAACTATTATTTTCATCCTTAGCAAACTCTATAAATCCAATATCCTTACACCTATCACCAAGATGAAACCTAAGTGATTTCAAAAAATAATCAAAAAAAACATCACCCTTCATAGAAAACCCTTTCATTTTTAAAAATATTCTGATATAATCATACAAAAAATAAAGGAGAACTACCATGAAAAAACTTATTTTATTTATAACTACCTTTCTCACTCTTCTTTCATTTACTGTTACAACATATGCCGAAACTCCAAAAGCAAACCAAATCACCCCATATTCTACTGCAACTGGAAATGGTGGAGTTTCCAAAATAGAAATTTATGATAACCGAAGTAGAGCATGGTGGTACGCACGACCTTATACTAAAAGCTCTTATCAATTCTCTGGAGGAGTTCGTATTACATTAACAAATGGCCGTACCTTATATTACCCGGTAAGCGGTCAAGGTAGGGCAGGACAATCAGTTAGTGGTTCAATATATGTAAGCGGAAAAATAAAAAGAGTAACTTTTACAGGTGTAGCTTACGGCCCTGGTGGAATACAAATAGCACTTCCTCAATCAGAAACAAATAATTACAGTAGTGGTGGTTCAGGGATGAGCATACCGAACCCTGAAATTCTATACGAAGAATAATTCACTAACAAGAAAGAGACTGGGACAATTTTGTCCCAGTCTCTTTAAATTTCATCAACATCGAGCTGCTTTTTCATCTCAATAGCATCTTTTTACTCATAAATTAGATATAAACAAGTGTTTTCCATGACAGTTACAACCATTTGAACCATACTTAGATTTTTGAACAGTGCTTAATCTAAAAAATCATAAATATCTGTCTGTCGACTTCTTTCTTCAGCTTGCTTGATTATCTCTGCAGTTGGTACTTGTCGATTATCAGTAATCTGCATTTCATAGCCTATGACCTTTCGGCCATTTTTAACTACGTTTAGATAAACATCTACCCCTAATTTTTTCTCTAGCTCTTCTGCCCCAACTTTCAGACAGTTCCTTGCAAAGATTGCAGGGGGCATTCTTCTCTCTTCCCCTAAAAACCAATCTTGCCAATCGTCTAAATCTCCTTGAATGGTTGTGACACGTTGATTTTTAAAGCGATTTGCTTCCCACAATTTCATCAAAATAATGGCATACTTTGATTTGATTTGAGCTAACTCTGCCAATTTGAACGAGAAGAACTGGCTACGTAAAGCAAATACGTAAGGCGCAGCATCTTCTGAAAAGATAAATTCCACTTCGCCATTAGCTAAGAATTTAATTTTTCTAAATAACTGGGTCATCAATATCCCTTTAACGCCATTCTCAACGATTGGCAGATATAACGCAGTGTTTTCGTTTAGGGCTTTAAAGCCACGTGCCACACGCTCATAGTTTTTCCCTGAAGCGTTCAATCCAAAGTGCTTCAGCACCTCTTTTGCATTTGTCGTAAATGTATCTGTTGCAGTGCTTTCTTTGGTCACATAGCTAAAACAATAGTCCAGTAGCTTATGTTCAAAGGCTTTTAAATTCCCAAAGGCTTTGGCTAGGTCATTCGCTTGTACTACTAGATAATCTTGTCTAGACATCAAGCCCTCAAACGCATTTTCTGACTTCCCTTTTTTCATGGCTTAACCTCACGTACTTTTTTGTCATAAATGATTATATAATATTACATGACAAACTTCAAGTAATTTATTACTTTTTTGTCATGTATCACGTACTTTTTTGTCATGTATCACGTACTTTTTTGTCATGTATCACGTACTTTTTTGTCATGTATCACGTACTTTTTTGTCACTTATCTCCTCGCAAACCCTTGATAATACTGACTTTTTGACACCCACAAAGTATATATAAAGTAAGTTATAAAGTAAGTATGAAAGTAACTCCTTTAGAAAAAATCCTTCATTTTTTTTTAATTTTTCAAAAAAAAAGACCCTATCGGGCCAATCTCTTAAAAATGCATCCGGGGTCTTTACAGCTCGAAGCTGAAGGCAGTCCCACACCCGACACAAAATAGTGCCCTTTGAGCTATCCGTTTCCAGTTGCCCGACCTATAAAGAGATTCACGCCACCGACCGTATCGCTGAGGCGCCTCAATTTGATTATATCACAAATGTCTATTTTTGACACCCATTATAAAACTATGTTATAATTTAATCAACAACAAGAGTAGTGAGTTCATCACGCTAAACGAAAAGCACCCTGTCCGCCAAGACTTAGGGTGCTTTTTTGCGCTAGCTACAACACACTAGCGTTCGTGAAAAGTGACACTATTTCTCGTTGTCATCGAAGCGCTTTTCAATCCACTTCATCCCATAGGCTTTCCCCAACTCGTACGCTAAGGGCAACACTACTCGGACAACAACAAGAAGAGTAATGAGTTCTAACAAGCTAAACACCTCCTTTCGAAGGCTTAGTGCCAGAATATTGCTATTATACCATGTCCGCTTGCTTTATTCCATGGTCTATTTGACAACAAGGAACCTAGGTCGTTAGTCTTTGGTTTGTCGGTCAGCTGAACAAAGTTCAGACTGAACCGCCTTAACCAGTCTAACTTGACCTAGCTTATTGTCAAATAGCTTTCACGGCATAAATCGCTCAGATACTCCGCCCTTTTGTAGGCTCATGTCTTTTCCTAGACAGTTCTCGTGTCTCTCTTAAGTTTTCTAAACGCTTATTGAGGCTGGTTACTTCTTTTTCTGTTATGACTTCAGAAAGGTCATCTAAGAGATTTTTAGAAACTTTCAACTCCCTGTTTTCTAGCTTTAATGCTTTGTTTTCAGTCTCTAATTGCTGATTTTTCCATTCTGCATGAGATAGGCTATTTTCAAGCCTACTCTTTGCTTCTTTCATGCCTGCTAGTGCATTTCTAAGTAACTCATTTTGATTGACCGCCTGCTCCAGCTTCTCTA
>NZ_VMMT01000089.1:0-1431 GCF_013277355.1 Streptococcus sp. 1343 | reverse complement strand
ATCATGTCCTTGAACAAATCTTAGCCAATCACGGCATTCCCCTTCAAATTATAGTAGATTGAAACTAGAATAGTACACCTCTACTTCTAAAACATTGTTAGAAATCGATTTGACTGTCCTGATCGGTTTGTCCTATTCTTATTTCATTTTACTATACTTTCAAACCTAGCCGTTTCTCAATAAAACGACTGACTAAATACATCACACGCTTAGCGGCTGCCTCGCTTCCGACCGTCATCACACAATCATCTGCGTAGCGCACAAATCGAAGTCCCCTCTTTTCTAATTCCTTGTCCAATTCATTAAGCATGATATTAGATAAGAGAGGAGATACATTTCCTCCCTGTGGTGTACCAACTAGCGTTTTATGACGTTGACCATTAATGATAACACCTGAATGAAGATACTTACGAATCAAGGATTCCCTATCTCCGTCTTCGATTATGTTATGTACTAAGGACATCAATCTATCTTGAGGAACCCTATCGAAAAATTTCTCTAGGTCTATATCCACTATCCACTCATAGCCGTCATTTAAGTACTCTAAGAGCTTGGACAATGGCTTGTTGGATTATCCTATCCATCACTGTCGGAATCCCAAGCTGAAGGACACCTCCATTGGGTTGGGGGATTTCAACTCGCAGGACTGATTGAGGTTTGTATTTCCTCTGTTTTATCAGCTCCTTAGTCAAGCGCCAGTTTTGTCTGAGATAGTCATCCATCTCTTCGATAGTCATTCCATCAATCCCAGCTGAGCCTTTATTGGATTTTACTTGATTGTAAGCTTCCAGCATATTTTCGCGTGATACTATCTTATCTAGCAATTTTGACATGTGCCTATTCCTTTCTTGTTTTGGTGCCTGAGGGATATCTTATATTGGTGAACCTTCATCTAGTCAATACGTGACAGAGTCCAGTTCTATCAGACCGTTCGTTTTACAGACACAAGTAAAGTAGGATTACTTCGATCTGTCGTTTTCTCTTTCTAGCGACAGAGCTCACGGGATAAGTTCTACATCTTTCCTCGTTTAGACTAGACATGAGGACGTTAAAAGGTTACAGTGGAAAAAGATAAATCTTAGTTCGAATTCAATTACTCTCGTGATTTACGCATATAGGTTACGACTACCTTTTTGGACTTTAAGGTTTCGCGCCCCCCTATCCGCTATATACGCCTTACTATCACCTTCCTGTTCGTAGAGCCACGATTTCGCTATCCCTTCCTCTGACGATTCTTATTTCCAGTGTCAGACTTAAAACGGTCTATCCCCAGACCGTTTTAATCCGCTACCTCACGATAGTCAGGCTTGGGAATCGCTATTGGGTTCACCGGTAGCAGGTGCCCACCGAGGACTTGTACTCAATGAAAATCAAAGAGTAAACTAGGAAACTAGCCGCAGGCTGTACTTGAGTACGGCAAGGCGACGTTGA
>NZ_VMMT01000088.1:0-517 GCF_013277355.1 Streptococcus sp. 1343 | reverse complement strand
ATTTGTTCAAGGACATGATAGTAAGCATTCAAGTTCTCTTTTTTATCAAAATAAGCCCCTAGGATATTGCCGGAAGCATCATCAATGGCTAAGTGTAAGTTAGAGGTTTCTGCTCCAAACCAGGCATGAGGGCTAGCCTCCATTTGGATGAGTTCTCCAGCAAATTTCTTTCTGGGTCTACTAGGATGTAGCTTTTTAGTGTCTTCCAGGAAATCTTTAGCGGACGGTAAGATTGGATTGTCTAGGGGATGATTGCGGTTCAGTTTAGCTTGTTTTCTTAGTCTCTTCTTTGTCTTTCTGTGAGACTTGGGAGAGAGGATGTTTTCCTTATAGAGTATTTTTCTAACAGTTGTATCAGAGAGCTGAATTCCCTCTTCTTCAGCTAGTAATTCACAGAAATGAAGGACATTTGGTTTATATGTTTCATAGGAGAGGTATTTCTTTAGGACACGTTCTTTGATTTCATCAGGGATTGCATGTTTTGGTTTTCGATTTCTGTTTCCGTGTCTGAAGGCTT
>NZ_VMMT01000087.1:0-3802 GCF_013277355.1 Streptococcus sp. 1343 | reverse complement strand
TTACATTACTATAACTTTAGTTATAGTGCCCTGCACATTGGTTCGTCTTGTTCAGTTTTCAAAGGTCTTTGTCACTCGCTTCTCTCAAGCGACAACTATATTAGTATATCACAGTCGCTTTCACTTGTCAACACTTTTTTGAAACTTTTTTAAGTTTTTTTTCATCAAGTGCCTCAACCGCAACATACCATAGTCCGTACGGGATTCGAACCCGTGTTACCGCCGTGAAAAGGCGGTGTCTTAACCCCTTGACCAACGGACCAGAGTTGTTTTCAACTCTTACTATTATACAGGCTTTTTCAGACTTGTCAACACCTTTTTTAAAATTTTTTTACTTTTTTGCATGAACGTAACTTCTCACACTAACTTCCACCATAGCGGAACTTAATCTGAAACGCTTTCAGATGAGGGGATTTTGTGCGCTCTTTTTTTCGATTCATTTTGGCTGCAAAAGCGATGAAATCAAGCATGATTCAAACCAGTGGAACTTACCCTGACACGGAATTCCACTGGTTTTTACAATTTTTATCAGACTAACTTCCACTTGGATTAGCGGTGGAACTTAGTTTGGGAATTTAGCCTTCTTTGCTCTTAAATTTACTCGAAAACGCTTGCCTGCCAGATAGACTCTTCAACCGACCACATAGACAAACCTTCTTGTATTTGTCGACAAAATAGTGTTTAATAGATTTGTAAGCAAGAGATCTCTATTACAATTTTATAAAGAAAGGAGAAATTATGAAAGTTAGACTTGACATTGATCAACAATACGCCGAAGAACAAATCATCATAGAAGCACCATCTTTGTCCCCTAGAGTTCAAAAAGTTCAAGACTTTGTTCAATCACTGGATCAAAACGAAACTCTTAAAGGAAAATTCCAAGACCAGGTCTACTTGATTCAGATTAGTAAGATTCAACGTATATATATTGAAAATCGCAAAGTCTTAGCTGAAACGGATAGCCAAACCTATGCACTCGACATTCGTCTTTACCAAGCAAGTGAAATTCTGCCTGCTTCCTTTATCCAAATTTCCCAATCGGAAATTGTCAACATCGATGCTATTAGTCATCTAAAACTAACCTCTAACGGCTTGATTGAAATCTATCTAAAAAATGACAGTTTCACCTACTCATCTCGCCGTTACCTCAAAGCTATTAAGGAGAAATTAGAACTATGAAAAAACAAATTTTCCACGATGCCACAACTGGTATCCTCATCGGCCTCATCCTATCTATTATCTTTTCTTTTATCTATTCACCAAGCAACTACGCACCTCTCAGCCCTGAATCTCCCGTTGGTCAATTCATGAGAGAGCATCAAGCTCATGGTTCTCTGGTCTTGCTCTACTCTACGATTATCTGGGCAGCTATCGGAGTCCTCTTTAGTTTTGGTAGTCGTCTCTTTGCCAAAGACTGGAGCCTTCTTCGTGCTACTGTCACTCACTTCTTCCTTATGCTTTTAGGCTTTGTACCACTGGCTATCATGGCTGGTTGGTTCCCCTTCCACTGGATCTTCATCCTCCAACTCATTCCCGGATTTGTCATCCTCTACCTGATCATCTGGTTTATCCTCTACAAGAGAGAGGCCAAGAAAGTGGCCCACATCAACCAACTATTGGCTCAGAAAAATAGTATCTAAAAGAGTCTGAGACAAAAAGTATCTCAGCTACAAAAAACTCTAAGCAGGCAGAGCCTGCTAACTCATGACAGAAAAAGAAGTTTAGCTTATAATGAAGGTGAACAATACAAATCCGTGGTGTTTAATAGGGCTTTTCCTAGCCTGTATAAAAAACTGGATGAACAAAATTCATGAGAAAACTCGAATATGCCTTGAGCATGAAAATATCTTACAATTAGCCTCTTGTTCTATTGTTCAAATAGTTAACAGGAGGTTTTTATAATGGAAGTCATGATTGAAACATATTGTGGAATTGATGTCCACCAAAAGTCTATCGTTTGTTGTATTCTAGATGGTCCACTAAATACCAATAAGCCAAAGAAAATTCAGAAGAAATTTGGGACAACTACTCTAGCTCTTCAAAATGCCTTAGCTTGGATGGTAGAAAATCATGTCACACATGTCTTTTTTGAAAGCACTGGGCAATACTGGCTCCCTCTCCTTAATATCTTTTCAGATTCTAATCTCGTCTTAGTACTTGCCAATCCTCAACATATCAAGAATGTGCCTGGTCAAAAAACAGACATGAAGGACGCTGAATGGATCGCTCAACTCGGCCGTTGCGGACTAATTGAACCTTCCTATATTCCTGCACCTGAAGTGGTACAGCTTCGTTTACTGACACGTCGCATGCGTTCTTACAAGCAACGTCAAACTCAAGTTAAAAATGAGATTCACAATCTCTTACAACGGGCCAATATCAAGCTAACCAGTTATCTTTCTGATATTTTTTCTAAAACGGGGCAAGCACTTTTAAAATTATTCATTAAAGGAGAAACCATTAATGTAGAATCTGTTATCCCTTGTATCCAGAAGCGAGTGAAGGCAAGTCCAGAAGAACTCGTGGAAGCGATGGAAGGAAAGTTGTCATTAGAAGACCGCTTTCTCTTAGACCAGAGTTTAGAGGAATGTCAGATGTATCAGGAACTCATTGAAAAACTGACCGATGAGATTCAACACTACATCGAAAAGGAGTTCCCCTGAGGAAAATAGGATACTTCAAACCATTCCTGGTGTGAATGAAAACTGTGCTGCCACTATTCTAGCTGAGATTGGACCAACTGTTACATCCTTTCCGTCCGATGCACACTTAGCATCATGGGCTGGACTCTGCCCAGGGTCTTATGAAAGTGCTGGCATTAAAAAATCCTCCACATCCAAGTAAATGACCTTCAGGAAGAACACCCTCACCTAACCCTCTACAAACAGCTCAACAAAGCCAATCATAACCACCCGTCAAACGGGTGGTTTGTACCAGGGCTATAAGCCCAAATTACCAGCCAGCGCCTAAAGACGCTGGCTTTCACGTTGTTCAAGCCTCATTGCTCTTGACTCGTCACTTGCCTCTCAAAGAGGCTTGGGTATTACTTACCGCTATCCCTAAAGGGATCCTCATATTCTTTTACACTCAATTTATCTAGTGCTATATCATGCTTTTCCTGTTCTTGGATATATTTCTTAATTGTGGCTTCATTGAGCCCTACTGTGCTCACATAATAACCTTCTGCCCAGAAATGCCGATTCCCAAACTTGTACTTGAGGTTGGCGTGTTTGTCAAACATCATGAGTGCACTTTTACCTTTTAAATACCCCATGAAACTTGAAACACTTATCCTCTGTGGAATACTTACTAACATATGTACATGGTCTGGCATTAAGTGGCCTTCGATAATCTCAACACCTTTATAACTACATAATCGGCGGAATATTTCTCCTAAGCTACTTCGATATTGATTATAAATGATTTTTCGTCTATACTTAGGGGTGAACACAATGTGATAGAACACATCCACTTTGTGTGTGATAAACTATGTGCCTTTTGTGCTATATTTTTCTCCTTTCGCTTTACAATTGGCTTGAACACCTTTATTGTATCGCGTTTGGAGTTTTTTGGGTATAACCTTCGACGCGCACCCGCATAGCGGGTGGTTTTTTTGTCTCGCACCTAACGGAGCGAGACGGACTGAAAGTCACATAATAAAAGGGATCTATAATATTTGTAGTGGGTAAATCCCCTATAGATATTATGGAGCCTATTTTAAGGTAGAAAAGAGCCTTTTTAGGTAACCGCCCAATAACGAAGTATATTGAAAAATCTCCAGACTAGAGAACTCACGGATAGT
>NZ_VMMT01000086.1:0-748 GCF_013277355.1 Streptococcus sp. 1343 | reverse complement strand
TTGTGAATGGTTTGAGGAGCTTTTCCAAGTAAAGAGGCGATTTCTCTATTTGATTTCCCTTCTTTTTTCCATCTTTCGATTAAGCGACGGTTATCGATTGTCAAATGTTTGGCTTTTGTAGTATAATGGCTTTTCATCTCTGTGCCTTTCTTGTGTTTGTGATTGAACAACAAGTATAACACAGAGGTGTTTTCTTATGCCTAGAAGAGCTTTCATTTGACAAGAGGAACCCTTGAAGCAGTTTTGTCAGCTAAACCAAGGCTAATCTTAGCCCTGGCTTGTCAGCCTAACAGCATCAAGCCTCTTATCAAATGAAATCGAGTACTAGCTATAAGCTAGTTAAACCATCTAATTTTTAGGAGGGCTGGATGGCTAACTTCATTATAGAACTTTCAAAAAAATTAATTAAAAAAATTAATTAAAAAAAGTTTAAAAAAGGTGTTGACAAAGTTAGAAAAGCCTGTATAATAGTAAGAGTTGAAAATAACAACTCTGGTCCGTTGGTCAAGGGGTTAAGACACCGCCTTTTCACGGCGGTAACACGGGTTCGAATCCCGTACGGACTATAGTATGTTACGGTTGTAACACTTGATGAAAAAAAGATTAAAAAAGTTTCAAAAAAGTGTTGACAAGCGAAAGTGATTGTGATATACTAATATAGTTGTCGCTTGAGAGAAGCGAGTGACAAAGACCTTTGAAAACTGAACAAGACGAACCAATGTGCAGGGCACTACAACTAAAGTTGTAG
>NZ_VMMT01000085.1:0-817 GCF_013277355.1 Streptococcus sp. 1343 | reverse complement strand
GTTTTTTGATTTTAGTCCATTATGAGATTGATACGGTTCTGCTTACAAGAGTGAAAAATTATTGTTTACTGGTCTTAACTGATTGAAGGACTAGGCATCAAATTATCCGATTGATTCCAAATAAAAGTGCTGAGGCGGTCAATCAGGCTTTAAAACTCATCTTAAAACAAGACAAGATTCTGTCCATCACGGCAGATAATGGTACAGAATTTAACCGCTTGTCTGATGTATTTTCTGAGGAACATATCTATTATGCGCACCCCTATGCCTCTTGGGAAAAGGGGAACTGATGAGAATCACAACAGGCTCATTCGGAGATGGTTACCTAAGGGAACTAAGAAAACGACTCCCAAAGAAGTCGCATTCATCTAAAATTGGATTAATAACTATCCTAAAAAATGCTTGAACTACAAATCACCCAGAGAAGACTTCTTGATGGCTAACTTGAACTTGAAATTTGGCGAGAAGTTAGCAAATTGTAAAAAGTTTAAAAAAAATTAGAAAAAGGTGTTGACAAGTCTGAAAAAGTCGGTATAATAGTAAGAGTTGAAAATAACAACTCTGGTCCGTTGGTCAAGGGGTTAAGACACCGCCTTTTCACGGCGGTAACACGGGTTCGAATCCCGTACGGACTATAGTATGTTGCGGTTGTAACACTTGATGAAAAAAAGATTAAAAAGTTTCAAAAAAAGTGTTGACAAACGAAAGTGACTGTGATATACTAATATAGTTGTCGCTTGAGAGAAGCGAGTGACAAAGACCTTTGAAAACTGAACAAGACGAACCAATGTGCAGGGTACTACAACTGAAGTTGTAG
>NZ_VMMT01000084.1:0-9174 GCF_013277355.1 Streptococcus sp. 1343 | reverse complement strand
GTTTTCGTAGATGTTGCCAACGACTCTATAAGAGTAACTTTCATCGCTAAGAATTTCATGAAAGGGCGCAATATCATCTACACTTATTGCTTCTATCATAAAGACAGCTTGCTCATTATCCCAAGTCAATTTTGCATTCCCAAGGACTTCTCCTTCATCTTGAATTTCAAGAACATCCCCCTCAAAGATTTCCTTGCCGTTCTTATCCTTGAGTCCTGTTGATTGCATGATACATTCATAATCATCAAAATGTAACCAATCTTTTTTCTCTTCAATCCAAATGATAGGACAAGTCCAGTTTTCATCACTTAGATCACAATTGCCTACCATGACTTTGTAATTCATTTCTTTTCGCAGTCTATCCCACGCTCTAAATTTTGGTATCATAACATCACCTCATCCCCAACTTTCACTTTCTCATACACGTCCTTCGTAACCACAAACACCCCGTAGTCACGAATCGTAAGCGTGTATAATTTGCCGTGTCGTCCTTTCTCGACGACTTTACCGAAAATCTCAGCGCCTGCGTTATCCGCCTTGTAGATAACCATCGGCTTTTTCTTTTCTAGTTCTGCAATCCTGTCCATCTGCCAGATGTTTAGTCCAGCAGATAGCAGAATCCAGATTGCTATGAATCGTTTCAATCTATGACCTCCTTTATTTCTCCAGTAAGTCTATTTTCTAAAATGTGACTTGTATAGCAAATATCACTTTTATA
The DNA here is from genome assembly GCF_013277355.1 of Streptococcus sp. 1343. Taxonomy (NCBI): domain Bacteria; kingdom Bacillati; phylum Bacillota; class Bacilli; order Lactobacillales; family Streptococcaceae; genus Streptococcus; species Streptococcus sp. 1343. The sequence goes on along the minus strand of NZ_VMMT01000084.1, from coordinate 8,456 downwards.
TGTATAATGATTAACAGTTTCTTCAGCCCATTGACTTCGTGTGTAAGGGTATCTGTTTGGTCGTTTCATGTTACCACCTCATAAATATTTTTATATACTTTTATAAAACAAAGCCTTTTTAACTCGAAGCAATGAACTTCTAGTCACTGGTATCATCCGTGGAATTAGAGCATCATGCGCTTTAAAATATATTAACTCTTTATCAAAATCTACATAAGCCACTTCGTCAATATCTATAAATTCTCCAACCAAACCATTGTTCGTGACCATATCTACAACTACGCTTTCAAACATCACTCCACCTCCTCAACTTCAACACCCTCACAATCGAATACCCAGCCGAAACCAGCTTCTTCTAGTTCTTTGCGGGTGTGATGTGCCTTATAACCTTCCCAATTCGAGGACCAGAAGAAACTATTATTTTTAAAACTTAAAATTTGAATGTTACCATTAAAATTAGCCTTCGGCATTTTCACCAAATACTGCTTCTCTTTCTCGACCTCGTAGCCGTCAAGCCATGCACGAGCAACTAAATCAAATGGTCTTTCTTGCATAAACCATTTCCTAACTTCATCGTTCGTGAAATCAAATTCGAATAATTCTGCCACGTCTTTACAAGCTTTTCTAGCTTCCTCAATCCATTCAGCCACAAACTGCGGAACTTTGACTGGTTGCGGTTCGTCTAGTTGATTCGCTAATTCATTCTCTACCTCTAATAAAATATAAGTACAGTCAGTGTTCGCTTGATACCCTGCTACTTTATGAATTGAACCTTTACTAAGATTTTCCAAAAAAATATTAAGTTGCTCCACCGCTGACGTTTTTGCGTCGTCAATAAATTCTATATATCGTTTCATTGTTCTACCTCTCAACTCACCTTGTGGCTTTCCAATTCTCCAAATTCTTGGCCGTGGTTTACAAAATATGAACCAATCAGGATAGCGTCAGCTTCATCGTCTTTGACGTTCAAGTCAAATTCATCCGAAACCTTAGCAACTGCCTGCAGCTTCATTGATTTTTTACTTCGGTCCTTGTAACTAAACTTCCAGTACTTGCGCCAGGTCGACACGTTCACGAAGTACACATTGTCAGCAATCAGTCGACCAAGAATGATACCTGTCACAATTCCAATACTGATCATAGACTGCTGATTTGGCCCCATGACTGAGTTCTTCTCGACCACAATCGATTCAAAATGGCAGTTGTACTTCTGGAGCGCTCTCGATTGAATCGCTCTCAATTCACTAGCCATGAACCTCCCACGTTCAAAGAACGATTTGCTTTTATGCTTTAAGACACCACTCTGAACAAGGTCAGAGCCGTGAAATACGGCCCAGCCTGTCGCAGTAGTTGAAATGTCCAACGATAATGTCAGTGAACTCATTGCACTTCTCCCTTGAATCCACAGAGATCAAATAGGTTTCGTTTATTATTCTCAATAAACTCAAAGAATTTCTGGAGCTCGGCCAAGTTTCGTTTTTCTGCCTTGACTCCTAAACTGGAATGGTATTCTGTCGGCTCTTTCGGTGTTACCTTCACATCTAACCAGTATAGTGGTTCAAATACATCGCCTTCAGTATCCAAAGATGTATCGGAATCCAAATTCCTGAATTGCATCTGAATATCATATTTAATCCCATTTGTAACCGTTATGTCGTTTCTAGATACGTTAAGTGCAATACTCGTTCCTGCTATATCGATTTTATAATTCATTAATTTTCTCCAAAAAAATGCGACTGCCTTTGTGATAATTGGCTAAATACGGGCAGTCGCTCGTCCAAGATCACATGACCTTTACTGACGTTTTCTAGTTCGCAGTTTTACAAGAATGCACGGCTTGTTGGTTTTTGAGTTGTTTCCAAAATGGAAATAGTTGGTTTATTTAATCAGTTCATCCAATTCTGCCTGCGTCAACGGTTCAATTCGTTGATAACCTTGGACAGTGTAATTTTTTTTGTATTCAAATCCCAAATCCGCAAGGCTATTCTTGAAATAGTCTTTTTCTTCCGTGTCGGCGAAATATACTTCCAAGGTCATTTTTTGGGTATATCGTTTTAAGCCGTTTTCAGCCCCTCTGACGGCTTCTTGTTGGTTTTGGGATAATTGCCTACTGTCTAAGATTTCGCCCGTTTCTGGGTCAAATTTTGCGGTCTCCGTTGATTTTGGCGCTTTCTCTTGTTGCTGAGCTAAAACTTCCTCACGTTCTCGTTCAGCTCGCTCTTGAGCCAATCTAACTTCTTCTTTTTGCTTTTCAAAAGCGTAGTCTGCCTTGATTTGTTCCAACACTTCAACCAAAGTCATGTCTTTCAACATCCGAATATATGGCTGGTCTGTCATTCCGTACTCAGCGCATTGCCCTGAGATTGCTGAGATGGTTTTCTTGTATTCTTCTTGTTTCTGAAACTCAAATGTGACCATGTCATCAAGTGACTTCATAGTGGCTTTTTTAAGCGTCACGCCGTCAGCCATGAAATCGCCAGCCTTGACATACTCAAGGGCCTTCTCGTCAAATAGACGAGGGTCAAGCATGTATTCTGACGCCTTATTTGTAATGTAACCCTTAACAGTATCCAGTCTGAGTGCTTTCTGGTGGTCTTCAAACTCTTTGACATCTTTCGCAATCTTTTTGATAACACCATCAAGCGGTTCAACCTGCTCTGTGATGTATTCGTTAAAATCATCAGCGGTTTTTGACAAAACCTTTTTGATTTTGATACGTTCATCAGATATCTGCTTGAACAGTTTTCTGAGATCAGCTAATACCTGCTTATCGTCCTTGATTGTCGAAGCAGTAACTGTGTAATTCTGGTACTTCGTTACCACCTCTTTAATATTTTGTTCAAACAACTCACGGTCTAAAATTTCAACCTGAGCTTGTGTTACACTTACTTGTAATTCTTGCATGTTAGTACTCCATTTCTTCTAAGAGTTCGCCTTGGACTGTCTTCTCAACTTGAGTAGGTTCAGGAACTGGGTGATTCGCCTCTTGTTCTTTATTGAATTGCTCAATCTGAGCCATCTTGCGTGTTACGACATCCTCTCGACTTTCTTGAGGTGTGACATCTTTGATACGGTCAAATGTTTCTCCGCCGTCATCCTCTGTGTACATATTGCCTAAATCCTCAGGGAAAGCCTCTCTAAGAGCATTTACCAGAGCCGTCTTTCTAATCATAGTAGCTGGCATAGAGTTCCAAGTGCTTTGTTTCTTGTCATATTCCTCACGGCTAACAAAGATCTCCACAGGTACCTTGAAATTTTTGCGGTACACTCTTGCCCATCCGCCTATCAATGTGTCTCCTGGGAGCATGATTGCCCCTTTGCGTTCGTGCATAACACCCTCGCTATCTGCCGCCACTACTCCAGCCTCAAAGCCTTCATAGTCTTTACATTGAGCGGCACGTTTCAAGAAAGCCTCTTTGGAGACAATTAAACTGAACTCTGTGCCTCCATTACGATTTTTGTAAGCCACAATGTAGACCTCGTTAGCAAATGGGTTAAGATTGCGACCTTTACATAAGGCTAGAGCCTGACCTATTTGTTTTTCAGTCAACAGGTTTTGTGGGTCAAAATACTTTTTGATGTCTGCCCCAGTCAATGAACTTGGGTCAATAGTAATATCACGTTTTGTCTGCGTTGCTAATTGATTATTTGTCATTTTCTTCTTCCTTTCGTCTTCTTCAAATTCCAATTTTCACGTTTTAAGCGTCGATTTTCGTTTTGCAATTTCAAAATAATATCCTGTTGGTCGTTGATGATTTCTCCGAGTTCAATTCCGAGATGCATATATTCAGCTCGCCAATTATCGATTTCTTCGTGTAGCTCCTGAATCATACTTCATCCCCCACGTATCGATACTGCCCACAGCCAACATAGATGTACTGGCTTGGGTCAAGTTCTTCACGTTCTTCAGGCGGTTGCATTATATCTCTGTCGTAATCAAACATGAGCATACACCTTTCCAAGATCCAGCAATTCGTTTTTTTCTTCATGATTGGCCAAAAGCCATACACGGTTTTCAAGTTCAATTCTAGTCATTAGCGTCTCCTTTGCTCTACCCCAAATACTTTTCATAGCGTGATCTTCGTGGTTCTGGCAAGGCTAGAGGCTCAGGGCGTAATCCTTGAGGCGGTTCGTTGTCGTAGGTGAAGCCTTTGAACTCTCTGCGGATATTCTTGCGGATTTCTTGTCGCTGTGCCTCTCTACCACGTTCGTATGCTTGGTTGTAACCTTGGATAATCATAGACGCAAATTCTTGCTCTTCTCGTCTTTCTTCTTCCTTCTGGCGGATTTTCTCCTCTTCCTGCTTATCCATCTGATGAGCTAGAAGCCCTGCACCGATAAATCCTAAAATCACTGCACCAGTTCCTAAAAGCTGGCTAACTAATGGTGGTTCAAACATTATTCTTCCTCTTCATCATCTTCTTCTGCCATATTCTGCTTAATCGCCTCACTTGGGCTCATGCCATCCAATACATCCTTGATGACATGTGAGATGTCGTGGGTTACTTTCAACGGCTTTTCTAACTCATTAGGTAGCCCCAAAAGTTTTGTAGTTAGCAATCCAAGCGTAGATAATTTATGTAGCTTTTTTTGTAACTGTTCAATGCGTTCAATTTTTTCCTGTTGCGCTTTGATAATTTGGTCTTTGTTAATCATTGTTTTTCTCCTGTGGATAACTCAGTTATCCCTTTCTTTTATTTAGATTAGTAGTAGTTTGTTGTAAAGTTAGTAGTTATTATTCTGCTATCGTGTCATCTTAACGGTTTTAGACATTTCTTTCTTCCATGATTGACTGCCTCGATATTGCAGATAAGCATCAAAACCTTTGATTGTGACAAGCTGACCATCGTTTCTAAGGTATTTTTGTTGACTAGGTAATTTTTTCATCTCTCGCCTCATATCTCCCGCTTGTCGTTTTGAACATCCAAAGATGTGCTCTAGTTCTTCATCGTTTGCAGAAATCTTCTCGATGATCACGTCTTTAATTCTCACGATTTGAACTGTTTCCATTTTTGCTCCTTTCGTGGTATAATTTTCTTGAATAATTTTGTCATGCGCCTGATTGCCGTCAGGTGCTTTTTTGCTATCTCCTTTTCTGCTATAATGAAACCAGAAAGGAGGTAATATTATGACTGAAATTCACGCATGTCTTTGCGGAAATTGGGTGAACCTATCAGCCGACGACGATTGTGTAATGGGACCAAATATGGCTAGTCCTTACATTTGGTGGGAAGAAAATGCAGAACTCTACTCACCAATTTCTAAACCTGAAGCAAACTCGATGTACCATCAGGATTATATCTACATTCACTATCGTGGCGCTGACTATCGTATCCATCCAATGTTCATTCAAATCGTTTCTAGATAACTTTTTCTAGTCTGCTAGAAATGATTTCTAAATCTAAGTCGTCCAGTTTCAACTGGTCGGCTTTTTGATTTAAACGAGCTTCGATAGCTTGGTTAATTTCAAACCATTCTATTTTTGTAAATCGGCTCCTGAATTTTAGAAATTCCTTTACTGCTTCTTTCATACTGTCCTACTTTCCATCGCCCTGAGTTCTATCTCATGGCTGACTTGTTTCAATAGCTTCTCACACGCTATTTTAGCTTCTCTGTACGTTGTGTTCTCGCTGATGAAGTAATCAGCAAGTTCGATAATTTTATCTTCCATTCAACCTCCTATATCAGCCTCAAGACTGATGTAATATCCTCCTAAATTGCTATAATACTCTTGACTAGGACCTCTCACCGTTTTAGTCAAAATTCCAATAGAAAGGAGGAGATAGTATGGCAAATACTCCAATAAAACCTGGAACAGATAATCAGAAACCTGGTCGCTATGTAGAGGTAGGACCTCGTGGCGGAAAAGTTACTAATGGTCATACCGCAACTATCGGAAAAGGTGATCGGCTCCCTCCGACATCTGCTAAAGGCAACGGTTGGAAAAAGTCTAATCTTCGTTTGCGTACAATCGTTCAATGGTTGTACGCTTTTTCCATACACAAAAGCACATTCCCAAAAAATCAATTTGAATCCATGCTTCGGCGTAATCTTTCCCATTGCTGGCATAGTGAGTTATATAATGGTGAATCATTTTATTCCTTCCTCCTATTGAGTTACTTGAGAAGTATCATGAATGGCTTCATAGCTAAGACGCTTGAATTTTTCTAAGTCTATCTGAAAATTGATAGGCTTTTTTCTTTTCCCACTATACGGATATCGTCTTGGTCTCATTTCTTTCTCCATTGTATTTATTTTTTCTAACCTCTCTTTTATTTATTAAGATAAGTAGGACTTGTTGTTAGTTAATATTTATTGTTATTTAATACTTGTTGTTAGTTAATATTTATTAGTGCCTAAATTTTCTGATTTGTAAAATACAGATTTGTAAAATACAGATTTGTAAAATACAGATTTGTAAAAATCGAAAATGTAAATTCTAACCTGTGGATAACTTAGATATACTTTCATTTAATCTCTGTTTCATAATATCGAATTGGAAATCAGATATTTTTACATCTGAGAAAAATCTGAAAACACGAACTCCTTTACCACGTCCCATGCCTTTTTTAACAATTCGTAGGTAGCCATTTTTTTCTAATATTTTGAAGTAGCTATCAACTGTGTCTCGACTAACACCTTTCCGCTTAGCTATTTCTTCTGGATAGACTTGCCAGTTTGGGTGATTAGCCAGTACCACCATCATGATACCGACAGCTGTAAAATCCAGCGCAGGATCGTTGATAAAACTATTACTAACAGCTGTATAATCTTCAGTTGGATTCCTGAAAGATGAACTGGCAATCTAAATCTTTAAAATCTGTCATACGCTCTCCTTTCTACTCTTTTATTACGGTCAAACCGCAATATCGGATAAAAAAATAATATCATCTACTGATACATCGAAAACACTAGCGATTTGATATGCTTTCGAAACACTAGGTTCTGTTATCCCACGTTCCCAATGCCCCCACGTATCAACTGATACATTCACAGCTGCTGCCGCATCACTTTGTCTCCAGTTTTTGAGTGTTCTTAGTGTTTTTAATGTCATTTTCGTCACGTTCCTACCTCCTTTCTAAATTTGGTATAATAGAATAAAAACGAGGTTTACTATGTTAAGTATTGATACACAATTTGTAGATACAATCAGTAAAATACTATCTGATTATGTTTCACATTCTGAAATCACAAGGATGGGAGAAGTCTTAGGATATTCCCAAAACGACCAGAACTCTGGACTCAATAAACACTATAGAGTTCACAATATCATGTCTGATATACTCAACAAAACACAAGATGAATCTAATATCAAACTTGTAATTGAGTATATCTGCAATCCTTTGCGGTACATCGATAAAGTTTCAGATTTTGAAAACTTAAGATTAAAACTAAATGTCGTTCTTTCCCTAAAAGGCCTTGCCATATCAGATAATGGACATGTAGTTATTACTACTGCTTCAAAAACATTAGTTGAGGCAAAGAAACGATTTGAATCACTTGATCATATGTTGAGAACATTAAATGTTCATCCAAATGTTTTAAAATTCTGCACCCAGGAACTCTTACAAGAAAATTATTTTCATGCTGTATTTGAAGCAAGTAAAGGAATCTTTCACCGCATTCGTTTACTAACCGGTTCGTCTCTGGACTCAGCAAGTCTAATAGACCAATGTTTTAAAATCAAAGAACCCGTTATGATTATCAACGGAAATAAATTACAGACTCTTGACGAACAAAGTGAATATAAAGGATTGAAGAATTTACTTCTGACAATCGCACATCTTTATCGTAATTCCAAAGCACATAAACTTAAATACTACAATCCAGATAGTGTTAATGATGCCTTAACCGCTTTAACTCTTATGTCCCTCGCTCACAATCTCCTTGACAACTGTACTAATACTAGGAGACTTGATTAGTAGATTATAAAATTCTATAGTCACCTCAGCTAATCTAATTGTTTCTTCATCTATGGGACTATTGTAGTCCTCAAGGTGACGAAACCTTTCAGTCAACTGCTCTGATAAGTATTCTGTTTGCCTAAAGATAGATTTATGAAGATGAGTAATTGGTTTTAGCAATTCGATTTCATCATAACTTAATATTTTTTCAGTCTCCTCTTGAGTTACTTCTGCTAATTTTTCCATACCAGAAATATCAACATTAACATGCGGCTGTTCCATTATCGTCCCCCCTCGTCCTACTTTCCATCGCCCTGAGTTCAATCTCATGGCTGACTTGTTTCAATAGCTTCTCACACGCTATTTTAACTTCTCTGTACGTTGTAGATTCGCTGATGAAGTAATCAGCAAGTTCGATGATTTTATCTTCCATTCAACCTCCTATATCAGCCTCAAGACTGATGTAATATCCTCCTAAATTGCTATAATACTCTTGACTAGGACCTCTCACCGTTTTAGTCAAAATTCCAATAGAAAGGAGGTTCAAAAAAT
>NZ_VMMT01000083.1:0-971 GCF_013277355.1 Streptococcus sp. 1343 | reverse complement strand
GCAGACCACATATCACAATGCACATATCCAGAATAATCTCCTAGGAATTCTTGTACTACTGAACCACTTCGACGCTGATCATGGTGGTACAGCGTGATTCCTTGCTTCTCAGCTTTCCCAGACAAAAAAGTCCAATAGTAGGTCAGATGGCTATCACTCTCTAGCACCCTATAAGAAGTTTCATCCGCATGAAGTAAGGGCTGAGTCAATAGTCTCTCTCGCAAGAGGTTATAGAGGGGCTCCAAATAGTATTGACTCGCCTTGATATGCCAATTAGAGATTTCCTTACGTGTGATTGGTAAACCCATCCTAGCCCAATCTTCTTCTTGGCGATAATTGGGGACCTTCAGATTAAACTTCTGATGGATGGTGTGAGCGATAATAGAAGCTGAGCCAAGGCTATGCGCCAAAGGGGCTTTAGGGATAGGAGCTTTCACAATTTTATCACTCGGATTTTTCTCACTGCATGCTTGGCATTTGTAAGAGTGTTGGATATGATCTATGCGTTTTAATTGCGCAGGAATAAAGACTAATTCTTGGCCTTGAAGACTCGCTCCAATCTCTTTTAGCTCTCCCTGACAGTCAGGGCAAATGCAATCCTCTAAGCGATGATGGAGTTCTTCTGAATCGAATTGGGCAAGAAGAGCTTGACGTTTTCCTTTAGCTTTCTTACGTTTATAGGTGATTTCTTCTCTTTCAACTGGGAACCTCTCCATCTTCATCAGATGAAGCTTCCTCCTCAAAAAGGCTGACTTGTCCAGATGGACAAACACTTTTCTCAGAGGATTTTCCATAGAGCTTTTGCGTTAGATAAGCCACTTGTTCACGAAGAAGGGCAAGTTCATTGGTGAGACTATCAATTGTAGCACTCTGTTGTTGAATGATTTTTAATAAGTCTTTCATCGTCTTCCCCTCCTTGTTTTCTAACTTTATTATACTAAAAAGAAAGGCATCATTTCAATAGAAATCAC
>NZ_VMMT01000082.1:0-11603 GCF_013277355.1 Streptococcus sp. 1343 | reverse complement strand
CGAGAAAAACTGGCTTGAATCCATAATCAAAAAGCAAACTAGGAAGCTAGCCGTAAGCTGTACTTGAGTACGGTAAGGCGACGCTGACGTGGTTTGAATTTGATTTTCGAAGAGTATTACTGCCCTTCATTTCTTATTAGCTAACTTTATGATATAATGAAAAACGAGGTAAATTGAATGAAAAGTATAAAATTAAATGCTCTATCTTACATGGGAATTCGTGTCTTGAATATTATTTTTCCCATCCTAACTGGAACCTATGTCGCGCGTGTCTTGGATCGAACTGACTATGGTTACTTCAACTCAGTCGACACTATTTTGTCATTTTTCTTGCCCTTTGCAACTTATGGTGTCTATAACTACGGTTTAAGGGCTATCAGTAATGTCAAGGATAACAAAAAAGATCTGAATAGAACCTTTTCTAGTCTTTTTTATTTGTGCATCGCTTGTACGATTTTGACCACTGCTGTCTATATCCTAGCCTATCCTCTCTTCTTTACTGATAATCCAATCGTCAAAAAGGTCTACCTTGTTATGGGGATTCAACTCATTGCCCAGATTTTTTCAATCGAATGGGTCAATGAAGCTCTGGAAAATTACAGTTTTCTCTTTTACAAAACTGCCTTCATCCGTATCCTGATGCTGATCTCTATTTTCTTATTTGTTAAAAATGAATACGATATTGTTGTCTATACACTGGTGATGAGTTTATCGACGCTGATTAACTACCTGATTAGTTATTTTTGGATTAAAAGAGACATCAAACTTGTTAAGATTCACCTAAGTGATTTTAAACCACTCTTTCTCCCTCTGACAGCCATGTTAGTCTTTGCCAATGCCAATATGCTCTTCACTTTTTTAGATCGCCTCTTCCTCGTTAAAACAGGAATTGATGTCAACGTTAGTTACTATACCATAGCTCAGCGAATTGTGACCGTTATAGCTGGGGTTGTAACAGGTGCAATTGGAGTGAGTGTGCCTCGTCTCAGTTACTATCTGGGGAAAGGAGACAAAGAAGCCTATGTTTCTCTGGTTAATAGAGGTAGTCGAATCTTTAACTTCTTTATCATTCCACTGAGTTTTGGACTCATGGTTTTAGGACCAAATGCCATCCTACTTTACGGTAGTGAAAAATATATCGGAGGTGGTATCTTAACCTCTCTCTTCGCTTTTCGGACGATTATCCTGGCACTAGATACCATTCTTGGTTCCCAAATTCTCTTTACAAATGGCTATGAAAAACGTATCACAGTTTACACAGTCTTTGCTGGGCTACTCAATTTGGGCTTAAATAGTCTCCTCTTTTTCAACCATATCGTGGCTCCTGAATACTACTTACTGACAACTATGCTATCAGAGGCCTCTCTACTTGTTTTCTATATCATTTTCATCCATAGAAAACAACTTATTCACTTGGGACATATCTTTAGCTATACTGTTCGATACTCTCTCTTTTCACTTTCTTTCGTAGGAATTTATTTCCTGATCAATTTCTTGTATCCTGTGGATATGGTCATTAATTTGCCATTTTTGATGAATACTGGTTTGATTGTCTTGCTATCAGCTATCTCTTATATTGGTCTACTTGTCTTCACAAAAGATAGCATTTTCTATGAATTTTTAAACCATGTCCTAGCCTTAAAAAATAAATTCAAAAGATCATAGGAGTTTAAAATGAAACAACTAACCATTGAAGATGCCAAACAAATTGAATTAGAAATTTTGGATTATATTGATACTCTCTGTAAAAAGCACAATATCAACTATATTATTAACTACGGTACTCTGATTGGGGCGGTTCGACATCAAGGCTTTATTCCTTGGGACGACGATATTGATCTGTCCATGCCTAGAGAAGACTACCAACGATTTATTAACATTTTTCAAAAGGAAAAAAGCAAGTATAAGCTCCTTTCCTTAGAAACTGATAAGAACTACTTTAACAACTTTATCAAGATAACCGACAGTACGACTAAAATTATTGATACTCGAAATACAAAAACCTATGAGTCTGGTATCTTTATCGATATTTTCCCTATAGATCGCTTTGATGATCCTAAGGTCATTGATACTTGTTATAAACTGGAAAGCTTCAAACTGCTGTCTTTCAGTAAACATAAAAATATTGTCTATAAGGATAGCCTTTTAAAAGATTGGATACGAACAGCCTTTTGGTTGCTCCTTCGACCGGTTTCTCCTCGTTATTTCGCACATAAAATCGAGAAAGAAATTCAAAAATATAGTCGTGAAAATGGTCAGTATATGGCTTTTATCCCTTCTAAATTTAAGGAAAAGGAAGTCTTCCCAAGTGGTACCTTCGATAAAATAATTGATTTACCCTTTGAAAATTTAAGCCTTCCAGCACCTGAAAAATTTGATACTATTTTGACACAATTTTATGGAGATTATATGACCCTACCACCAGCAGAAAAACGCTTCTACAGTCATGAATTTCACGCTTATAAATTGGAGGATTAGGATGCAATATTTAGAAAAAAAAGAAATTAAAGAAATTCAACTAGCTCTGCTAGACTATATTGATGAGACTTGTAAGAAACATGATATTCCTTATTTTCTCAGTTATGGAACCATGCTTGGAGCCATCCGCCACAAAGGTATGATTCCTTGGGATGATGATATTGATATTTCCCTTTATCGTGAGGATTATGAGCGTTTACTGAAGATTATTGAAGAAGAAAATCACCCTCGCTACAAGGTTCTTTCCTACGATACATCTTCTTGGTACTTCCATAATTTCGCATCGATTTTGGACACTTCTACTGTTATAGAAGACCATGTTAAGTACAAGCGTCATGATACCAGCCTTTTCATCGATGTCTTCCCAATTGATCGATTTACAGACTTGAGCATTGTCGACAAGAGCTATAAGTATGTGGCTCTTCGTCAACTAGCTTATATCAAAAAATCACGAGCAGTTCACGGTGATAGCAAATTAAAAGATTTTCTTAGATTATGTAGCTGGTATGCCCTCCGAGTGGTCAATCCCCGTTACTTTTACAAGAAAATTGATCAGCTAGTCAAAAATGCTACAACCAACTCTCCTCAATATGAAGGAGGAATCGGGATCGGTAAGGAAGGGATGAAAGAAATCTTCCCAGTTGATACCTTTAAAGAACTGATTTTGACTGAGTTTGAAGGTCGTATGTTGCCTGTGCCAAAAAAATATGACCAATTTTTAACCCAGATGTATGGGGATTATATGACACCACCATCAAAAGAAATGCAAGAATGGTATAGTCATAGCATTAAAGCTTATCGTAAAAACTGATTGAGGGCGACCATACAAACTACTAAGATAGAGGTTATTCAAAAACATAATTTTAGTAGAAAATGAAGTAAATATTCCTACAATAAAACGCATAATATCAAGGTTTTCAACACCTGATATTATGCGTTTTATAATTTTAAAGACTTTTTTCTATAGTAGATTGAAATAAGATACGAACAAATCAATTAGAAAATTCAAATTAATTTCTAGAAATATTTTAGTATTCCTGTGTACTGTTCTAAATTCAGTCTGCTATATCTTATTTTTCTATTTAAATCGCTTCTGTAACAAAGCTACGACTTTCAAGTACCTTAAGCATGGCGTTAGCTGTATCTAAGGCTGTGAATAGGGGTACCCCGTGTTCAATAGCTGAACGACGGATTTGCTCACCATCTTCGTCAGCAGTTCGTTTTGTTCCAACTGTATTAATGATAGCTTGGATTCTTCCCTTGCGAACAAAGCTTGGGATATCCTTATCTTCATCACCTATCTTTCCAACAGGCTGAGCATGTAATCCATGACTGGCAAAGAAGGCTGCTGTCCCTTCTGTCGCGAGGATTCCATAGCCAATATTTTGGAAACGACGAGCCAAGTCCAAGGCTTCTTCTTTAGCATCATCAGCGATGGTAAAGACAACATTTCCAAAAGTTGGCAAGTGTAAGTAAGAAGCTTCAAAGGCCTTATAGAGAGCTTTTTCCAAAGTAGCATCAGAACCCATAACTTCCCCTGTTGACTTCATTTCAGGACCAAGTAAGCTGTCTACCTTAGCTAGTTTGGTAAAGGAGAAGACAGGTGCCTTGATATGAACGCGGGTGCTTTCAGGGTAAAGTCCATCTTGGTAGCCAAGTTCTGATAAACTTTGACCAAGAATGAGCTTAGTCGCTACTTGAGCCATAGGAATATTGGTCACCTTAGAAAGGAATGGAACGGTACGGCTGGCACGTGGATTGACCTCAATAACATAGACTTTTTCATCCTTGATAACAAACTGGATGTTCATCATTCCAAGGCAGTTAAGACCGATTGCTAGGCGTTTGGTGTAGTCTGCGATGGTCTCCTGAACCTTTTGCGACAAGGTTTGTGGTGGGTAAACTGCCATTGAATCACCTGAGTGGACACCGGCACGTTCGATATGCTCCATGATACCAGGAATGAATACATTTTTACCATCTGAAATGGCATCAACTTCGCACTCTTGCCCAACGATGTAAGAGTCAACAAGAACTGGGTGGTCTGGACTAGCCTTAACAGCAGTTCGCATGTAAGAACGAAGGTCTTCTTCGTTTTCAACGATTTCCATGGCACGTCCACCAAGTACATAAGATGGGCGGACAAGAACTGGGAAGCCAATCTTGCGAGCTGCAAGCACTGCTTCTTCTTCATTGGTAGCCGTTTGTCCTGGTGGCTGTGGAATGTCCAAATCTTTTAGAGCTTGCTCAAAGAGGTCACGGTCTTCGGCACGGTCTAGGTCAGCGACCTGTGTACCAAGGATGGTCACACCTGCTTTTGCCAATGACTCCGCAAGGTTGATAGCTGTTTGACCACCAAACTGAACGATAACTCCCTTTGGTTGTTCCAAGTCAATGACGTTCATAACATCTTCGAATGTCAATGGCTCAAAGTAAAGCTTGTCTGATACCGAGAAGTCTGTTGAAACAGTCTCTGGATTTGAGTTCATGATGATAGCTTCATAACCAGCTGCCTGGATAGCCTTAACTGAGTGAACCGTTGCATAGTCAAATTCGACCCCTTGACCGATACGGATTGGACCTGAACCTAGGACAAGTACAGATTCTTTATCAGATCTGATAGACTCATTTTCCCATCCATAGGTTGAATAGAAATATGGTGTTTCAGAATCAAACTCCGCAGCACAGGTATCGACCATCTTATAAACTGGAACAATCTTGTTTTCCAAGCGAAGTTGACGAAGTTGATCAGCAGTTGTTTTCCAAAGTTCCGCAATCTTACGGTCTGAGAAGCCATTAAGTTTAGCTGTTTTCAAGACTTCTAGATCTTGTGGATGAGCACCCAATTCCTGCTCAATTTCAAAGATATGTAGGAGTTTATCCAGATAAAAAATATCGATTTTTGTAAGCTCTGCAATTTCTTCTGGTGTGTAACCACGGCGAATAGATTCTGACACGTAGAAGAGGCGGTCATCTTGGGCTTTGACAACTTTTTCAATCAAGGAATCATCAGAAACTGCTGCAAGTTCAGGCATTTCATTGTGGTGCACCCCAATTTCAAGGGAGCGACAAGCTTTAAGGAGAGATTCTTCGATGTTACGACCAATCGCCATTACTTCCCCAGTCGCCTTCATCTGGGTACCAAGACGGCGTTCACCCTTTTCAAACTTGTCAAATGGGAAACGAGGAATCTTGGCAACCACGTAGTCAAGGGCTGGTTCAAACATGGCATAGGTTGAACCTGTAACTGGGTTGATGACCTCATCCAAGGTCAAACCTACTGCAATCTTAGCAGCCAATTTTGCAATCGGATACCCTGTCGCCTTAGATGCTAGGGCTGAAGAACGCGACACACGAGGGTTTACTTCGATGACATAATACTTGAAACTGTGTGGATCAAGGGCCAGCTGAACGTTACATCCCCCTTCAATCTTAAGGGCACGAATGATGCTCAAGCTCGCGTCACGTAGCATTTGGTTTTCATAGTCTGACATGGTTTGCGCAGGAGCAAATACAATGGAATCTCCTGTGTGAATTCCGACTGGGTCAAAGTTTTCCATGTTACAAACAACCAAAGCATTGTCAGCTGAGTCACGCATCACTTCGTATTCGATTTCCTTGAAACCTGCAATCGAACGCTCAATCAAACATTGGGTCACAGGTGATAATTTCAAACCATTTTCAGCGATTTCACGCAATTCTTCCTCGTTGGCACACATACCACCACCAGTACCACCAAGGGTAAAGGCTGGACGAACGATAACTGGGTAGCCAATTGTCGCTGCAAAGGCAACAGCTTCTTCGACTGTGTTGACAATTTCAGATTCTGGAATTGGTTGGTTGAGCTCTTCCATCAATTGTTTAAAGAGGTCACGGTCCTCCGCTTGATCAATGGCAGATAGTTTAGTACCCAGAAGTTCAACACCAAGCTCATCTAGGATACCATTTTTAGACAATTCCATGGCCATATTAAGCCCTGTTTGACCACCGAGTGTTGGTAGCAAGGCATCTGGACGCTCCTTACGAAGAATACGTGTCACAAACTCAAGTGTAATCGGTTCAATATAAACCTTGTCCGCAATCTCCTTGTCCGTCATGATGGTTGCAGGGTTTGAATTAACCAAAACCACCTCATAACCTTCCTCTTTCAAAGACAAGCAAGCCTGGGTCCCAGCGTAGTCAAACTCAGCAGCCTGACCAATAATAATCGGACCAGAACCAATCACCATAATTTTTTGAATATCAGTACGTTTAGGCATATATAAGATATTAAGGGCGTCAAGCGGACAAAGCTAAAATAGGAGTTATGACGAAGAACTGTCAGTTCTAGGAATAACTATCTTTTTAGCACCGTCCGTAGCCCGTATTCAGTTCAGCAAATACGGACCACCCTTCTCCTTTCTATTCGTCGCCTCACTGAGCGACATTAAATAAATTCTCCGACGATTTTTTAGCGAAACGATATTTTTCGGTAAAAAATCTAGTGCAGGGAGTTTTTAGTTCGCCTGATAGCGACTAAAAGAAACGACCTGCCTTTCTATTCGGCAACTCTCAGATTTCCATTAAATAAGATACAAAGGACGAATAGAAAGCGATTGAATTTTAGGAAACCAAGGAAGGATTGACAATCCAAGTTGGTTTCTCTAAATTCCGAGCTTTCCGTCCGTGTTCAGTTACATAAATTCTCCGACGAGCTTTTACTCATTCTTAGTTTGATTGTTTAAAAGCTTCCATCATCTCGATAAACTCGTCAAATAGGTAGCTAGCGTCGTGTGGACCAGGGGCTGCATCTGGATGGTATTGAACAGAGAAAGCAGGTTGGTATCTGTGACGCACACCTTCAACTGACTTGTCATTGATTTCTTCATGGGTGATAATCAAATGCTCTGGCAAATCCTCACGGCTAACTGCATAACCATGGTTTTGACTTGTAAAATCCACACGTCCTGTAGCAATTTCGCGTACCGCATGGTTGAATCCACGGTGTCCAAATTTCATCTTGTAAGTCTTAGCCCCGTTTGCCATTGCAAAGAGTTGATGCCCCATACAAATACCAAAGATTGGAATTTTTCCTTGCACACCACGAATCATGTCCAGTGCTTGTGGAACATCTTCTGGGTTACCTGGACCATTTGACAACATAACTCCGTCAGGATTGAGATGGAGAATTTCTTCCGCCGTTGTTGAATAAGGAACAACCGTCACGTTACAGTTTCGCTTAGAAAGTTCACGTAGGATTGAGTGCTTGAGACCAAAGTCCACTAGCACCACGCTCAAACCAACTCCAGGAGCTGGATATGAAGTTTTAGTAGAAACCTGTTTGATATTGTCTGTCGGCAAGACTGTCGCTTGGAGCTGGTCCGTCACATGATCCATGCTGTCCCCAACATGGGTCAAGGTTGCACGCATGGTACCATGCTTACGGATAATCTTGGTAAGTGCACGCGTATCAATTCCTGAAATACCTGGAATTTTCTTGGCTTTCAAAAATTCATCCAAGGTCATTTGATTGCGCCAGTTGCTTGCTCTACGTGCTTCTTCAAAAACAACAACTCCCTTACAAGTTGGAATAATGGATTCGTAATCATCACGGTTAATTCCATAATTTCCCACCAAAGGATAAGTAAAGGTCAAGATTTGTCCATTATAAGACTGGTCTGTAATGGATTCTTGGTAGCCAGTCATCCCTGTATTAAAGACAATTTCACCAGTTACATCAATATCTGCTCCGAAGGCCTTACCTTCAAAAACTGTGCCATCTTCTAATACTAGAAGTCTTTTTATCATATTTTCACCTCTCGTGGACGCTCACTGGCGTCTTTTAACGTCTTGTGTTTTAGTTGGCATTTCTACTCGCCAGTACGGATTCTAAGATTGCCATTCGAACAAAGACACCATTGGTCATTTGTTGAGCAATCCGTGATTTTGGTGCTTCAACCAAGTAATCTGCGATTTCTACATCACGATTGACTGGAGCTGGGTGCATGAGGATTGCTGTTTCTTTCAAACGGTCATAACGTTCTTGAGTCAAGCCATGTTGGGCATGGTAGTCTTCTTTTGAAAAGACAGCTCCACTATTATGGCGTTCATGTTGCACACGGAGAAACATCATAACATCCACCTGATCAATAATTTCATCAATGGCTACAAACTGTCCATAGTCTGCAAACTCTTGACTTCTCCATTCCTCAGGTCCAGCAAAGTAAAGTTCAGCTCCCAAGCGTTTCAAAATCTGCATATTGGATTTGGCAACGCGTGAGTGGTCCAAGTCACCTGCAATCGCAACCTTGAGACCCTCAAAGTGACCAAATTCCTCATAAATAGTCATCAAATCAAGCAAACTCTGGCTAGGGTGTTGACCCGAACCGTCTCCACCATTGATAATGGAAGTCGTAATCGTGGGACTTGCAATCAATTTTCTGTAATAGTCGACCTCTGGGTGGCGAATCACACAGACATCCACTCCTAAAGCAGACAGAGTCAAAATGGTATCATAAAGTGTTTCACCCTTATTGACTGAACTAGTCTTCACATCAAAGTCAAGTCGTTCCAATCCCAATTTAATCTCTGCCACTTCAAAGGACTTATGCGTCCGTGTAGAATCCTCAAAGAAAAGATTGGAAACAATCGGATGGTCTTCATAGGGAAGCTGGGCTCCATTTTTAAACTCAATTCCTCGCTTGATCAATTTCATGACTTGATCGACAGTGAGGTCTTCCATGGACACCACATGGTTCAATGCTTGTTGATTTTCTGACATGGCTACTCCTTTAGCTTTCTAAGCTTCTTCAGTAATCAGAACTCTGTCTTGGCCATCAAGTTCTGCCATCTCTACGATGATTTCTTCAGAACGACTGGTTGGGATATTCTTCCCAACGTAATCTGGACGGATTGGCAATTCTCTATGTCCACGATCGACTAGAACTGCTAAACTTACGCGCGCAGGACGACCATGACCTACAATATTATCAATAGCAGCACGGATGGTACGACCTGTATAAAGCACATCGTCCACCAAGATAACTTCGCGGTCTGTCACATCGACAGAAACCAAAGAAGTATCTTCTCCACTTTTAACATCATCACGGAAGGGTTTAGTATCCAATTCCACAACCGGAACTGAAAGGTTTTCTAGTTGCTCCAAACGTTCTTGGATACGATGGGCGATAAAGACACCGCGAGTTTTAATACCAGCCAAGACGATTTTATTCAAATCTTTGTTGCGTTCAATAATCTCATAAGTAATACGCGTAATCGCTCGTTTGACGGTCAATTCGTCTACAACTTCTTTTGTCTTCATGACAAACCTCCAAAAAGAAAAGTCTCCTTAAACAAGGAGACTTGAAATGTATAGCTAAGCAAGCCCTACTGCACACAGTATAGACTTCACCCTTCTACTTTATCGCGCTCCTTGCCTGCCTCACGGGACAAGTTTAAAGGAATATTTAGTTATCAATTACTATAGCACAAAGTAAGCTTAAAATCAAGCAAAAACTTTCGATTTTCCATCTTACAAATTGCTAAAATCATATAACTGTGGGTACTGGTCACACTCTGGATTTTTAGGATGACAAATGGCTCTTCCAAAATAAATCATGGCCTGATGAGCTGCTAACCACTGCTCAGGCGGCAAGATATCCATGACCCGCTTTTCCACCTCAAGTGGTGTCGCTGATTTTTTGACGATATCGTGGTGTTTGCAAATACGCTCCACATGAGTATCCACTGCAAAGGCTGGAATCCCAAATCCTACACTCATAACAACATTGGCTGTCTTGCGACCAACACCTGCCAAACTCTCCAATTCCTCACGTGTTTGAGGGACTTGACCATCAAAATCGTCTAGTAACTGTTGGGCACATTTTTTAAGGAATTTAGCCTTATTTCGATACAGTCCCAGTCGAGAAATGTGTGAAGCAATCTCACTCTCTGTTGCAACAGACATGGCTTGTGGCGTTGGAAAGGCAGCAAAGAGGCCTGGCGTAGCCTTATTTACCGCTGCATCCGTCGTCTGGGCTGACAACATGACCGCAACCAAGAGTTCAAAATGATTAGTGAAATCAAGACTGGGCTTGGCATCTGGAAAAAGAGCAATGATTTCTTCTAGCACCTTTCGTGCTCGTTTTTTTGACAAAACCATTATTCGTCTCCATCAAATAGTCCTTGTAAACCAGCAAAAGGACTGTTTTCTTCTTTCTTAACTGCTTGTTGAGCTTGGTATTCTTCTTCTGTCATGATTTGCCAGTCATTTCCTGAAACAAATCCTTGGCCAGCTTCTTCTTCAGCCGTCAAGACCTTGATAGGAATGTTTAGTAGGATATTGTCTGACACGCTCTCAGCAAGGTCAAGTTCTCCATTTTCGATAGGCAGGACCAAGTCATCGTCTAAAACTTCCTGATCTAGTTGGTTAGTTGCACCTTCCATGAAAACTTCCGTTACTGGATAAGATTCAACTAACTCAACTGGCTCCATACTACGACTTGAAGCAAGAACAATGGTATAAGATAGTTGATAATCTAAGAAATACATACGGTTTTCGTACTGTACTTTCCCAACTGCAAGGATATTTTTTACATCTAAAATTTCTTGATTACGTGCACGCAGGTCTGCGACTAGGTCTAACGTTTGTTCAAAATGCAAGCCTTCAGACTGCTTGCGTATCTCTTGAATATTTAATTTCATACTTCCTCCATAAAGATTTACTCTCTTGATTATACCATGAAAAGCCTACAAATCAACCCACCAAACTTTGTAATTAACATTCAAGTTTTTAATATGTCCACTATGATATTTTGTTTTTTAGTGCTATACTACATCAGAGCAAGGAGGATGCCCCTATGGAAGACAAAGAACTCGGTACTAATGCTTATCACTCGTATTTTAGAGCTTGGAATTTCCAGTTTTCTGTTGACAAAATTTCCTTAAAAGTATAGTATAAAGATACCAATACTCGGAGGTAAGGGAGACATGAACAACTAAGCCTATCAAATAAAAAACCTTTATTTAGTAGATCTTGTTTTTGTCTCTTTTTGTGTACTCTTTTATGCTCTTTTTCTGGCATTTTATACTCAATGAAAATCAAAGAGCAAACTAGGAAGCTAGCCGTAGGTTGCTCAAAACACTGT
>NZ_VMMT01000081.1:0-11744 GCF_013277355.1 Streptococcus sp. 1343 | reverse complement strand
AAAATTAAAACGCTTTCAATAGTTTGTAGTATAATAGATTTCAGTTTCAAAAACTAGCCAAGTCAAACAGCTCCTCTAAAAGTACTTTCAGAGGAGCAAGTCGACCTATAAATCATACCCAAGTTAATGATAAAAAATAAGAGTCCAAGCAATTTATACGATGTAAACACTGAAATAAATAAACCTATAAGGGATAAAATAGAATTTGAAGCGATTCCTGCTAACATAATTTTCAAAAATTGTTTTTTATTTTTTAGGAATTGCACTCCACTTAAATCTACAAAAAAAGACAAATTAAACAAAAGTAGCATTATTCCACAATTTGGAATTTCAATTTGATAATTATTAGCAATTATTGCATGACTAAATTCATGTATCGTTGCAGATATAATAACAACAAGCAACCAAAGTAAAAGAATGTTTAGCGTTATTGGAAAGTTTTGGAAATTAGTCAAAATATCCGCCCTATAAATATACATAATAAAACATTGCAAAATAAGAGCCAATGGGAAAATACCAAATAGGATTTTTTCAAAATTCTTATTAAATCTTTTATAGTTTAATTTTTCAGATAATGTTATATTAAAGTCCCAAGATATTTTAAAAATATTTATCTTTTTTCGTGATTTCATAGAATCTATAAGTCCCATTTTACTAAGAACAATATAAAATCTTAAATAATATTTCTTCCCTACTAACACTAATAAGTCCGATATGGTAAATTCTTGACCTATTAGTTGCTCTAACCATTTTTTTCCTGTTTCCCAACTAATACATGTTTCTTACTGGATGGTATATATAGATGATACTGTCCCTCATAAGGAGTAGGTAATATCTTAATCTTATCAACAATTCTCATAACAAACCTAACCTTTAATAAATAAAAGAGGGGCTAAGTAAAACATACTCTAGTCCCTCAGTCCGCAATCAATAAAATAATAACTAATTCTATTAATCTCTTGCTGCAAGACTAATACGGAAAATTCAAATGACTGTCTAAAATGAAATTGAAAAAGCTTAATGTTAGTAAATGAACAAACTTCAACAACCAGCAAGAGCAAGGATTGCTAAACCAAATCCGATACCTGTTGCAAGTCCAGCTGAAAAATCACTAACTGGTACTGAAATTTTTTCAATTTCCTCAAATAAAAAGTTATCTTGCATGATTATCACTCCCTATCTTTTTAACAATAGGCTACTCCAATTAAGAGAACTACCCCAGTTCCAAGTAAAACTCCCCCAAAATTCACCATCTGTAGAGGCTACGATTTCTTCAATTTCTTCAAATAAGAATACTTCATCTGACATATGTGTTACCTTCTTCATAAAAAATTATTTTGCAATCGATTACACTGCATAATGTAACATAAAGAAAAACAGATGTCAGATGTCAAATATTAAACGTAAAAACTAGTCACTAAAGTACTATGAGAAAAAAGGTAAAACCTAGCGACGCGATGAGCGCTGGGTCGTTTGGTTTCGATTGCTCTCTTCCTCTTGTTTTTTCTGTTCTTCTTCTAAACGTTTACGTTCTTCTTCCTGCCTTTTCTCAGCTTCTTCGGCCTCTTGTTTGGCCTTTTCCTCAGCTTCCATAATTAATTTATCCGCCACAGTGTAGCTGTAAATTCCAGCTTCCATATCGACCACACTCGGTTCTGACAATTGAGGTTTAATCTTGCTGTAATAAGGCAATTTCTTGCTCATTTCAGACAGGGGAACCAAGACTTCGTCCGAATCATTCATGGTCAATCGAATTAAATCGGAAGTCACCTTGCTTGGGGCTAGTTCCACCTTTTGGATATCCGCCTTGAGTTCTGGGCTAATTTGAGCAAGTTCTGAGACAAAAACCTTGATTTTTTCACTATCATTAAAGAGAACTGATATATAAGTTTCTGGTAAACTGACCAAGCTCACAGAACTAGTCTCAAGCTGACCACTGGAAAGAATAGGATAATGGTTTTCACCAGAAATATAGTAGGCCACAATATCGTATTCCTTGACCTTGATAGTGAACTTGGTTGGAAATTGATAAACAAGTTGAGCTGATTCAACCCAATAGTTAGACTTAATCTGCTTTTCATATTTTTCCTTGTCTAGCAGAAGGTTAATCGTATAATCCGAATCCTGAATACCTGAAGCCTGTCGAATATCATCAGCTGTAGTGTGCACCGTTCCCTCAACACGAATATCTTTCATGGTCGCATAAGGACTGAGCAAGTAGGCAGAGACAATCAATAAAAGCAGACTTGGAAATAAAATCGTGAAGGCTCGCAAGATATGGATACCAGGAATCTTTGCTTTGGCTGGTTTTTCCTTTGTAGCCTTTTTAGCAAGCTTTTTATCCTGTTCCTCCTTCTCTTTAGACTCTGATTCTTCTATCTCTTCTTTCTCTTTGTCAGCCTCTGAGGATGCTACTTTTTCTTCAGACTCTTCCTTAGCTGATTCTGAGTCTTTTGAATCAGATTCACTCTCTTGGTCCTCGGTTGCATCTGAATCTTCAGATTTTGAAGCCATTCGAGCTTGTCTTTCCTTTTCTTTCTCCTCAGCTAGGGCTGCCTCTTCCTCAGCCTTCTTTTTTAGATATTCTTGGTTTCGTTTCTGCCATTCTGATAACTCTTTCAATTCTTCGAGGATTTCTTTGCCCTCATTTTTCTTATCTTTTGACATTTACTTTCCTTATGATAAATCTTTTTTCAACAATTGATAAAAATCTGCTAGAGATTTCAATTCCTTAGAAGCCTTCATCTTAGCCTGGTAGTCTTCCTTGTGACTTAGTAAGTGAGCAAGCTTCTCTTCCAAACTATCCAAGGTCAAATCGCTTTCTTGAAGCTCTTCTGCATAGCCTTTTTTTACAAAGTAAGCTGCATTTTCAATCTGGTCACCACGACTAGCTTCACGACCAAGTGGCACAATGACATGTAATTTTGCCATAGCCAAGAGCTCAAAAATCGTATTGGCACCACCTCGTGTCACAACAATGTCAGCCAATTCCATTAAGGGTTGATAAAGATTGGTCACGTAATCAACACGAAAGAGATTTTGGCTCAATTCATTCAGGCTAGAATCTCCAGTTAAATTGATAATATTGTAGCGCTCTGTCAGTTCTTTCTTATGGTCTGTCACCAATTGGTTAAAGACACGAGCTCCTGCTGAACCGCCGACAAACAATATCGTTGGCAATTTTGTATTAAAGTGGGTTTGGATATCCACCAATTCATCCGGTTCTGGATTTTTTTGGTCTGAAACCTTGGTCACTGCTCCCACATGCTCGACCTTAGACAAACTCGAAGCTTGTTCAAATGTTGAATACATCTTCGTCGCAAATTTATAGGCGATTTTATTGGCCAAGCCCATAGACAGGTCAGATTCGTGAATAAAGACAGGCACTCCTGACACACGCGCAGCGATAACGGGCGGTACAGAGACAAAGCCTCCCTTTGAAAAAAGGGCCTGTGGACGAACTCGTAACATGATAAAGAGCGATTGGACAATTCCCCAACCAACTTTGAAGACGTCCAGCATATTTTGCCAAGAGAAATAGCGACGCAATTTCCCAGTTGCAATGGAATGGAAGGTGACGTCAAAACCTGACTTGAGGATTTCTTGGTGTTCAATACCACTCTTGTCCCCGATATAGTGGACTTCCCAGCCATCTTCGATGAACTTGGGCATTAACAAAAGATTGAGGGTAACGTGTCCAACCGTCCCCCCACCTGTAAAGACAATTTTTTTCATATTATTCCTTTAACTCCGCTACTGTGTCGATAAAGAGGTCGCCACGTACTTCAAAGTTAGCATACATATCCCAGCTGGCATTGGCTGGACTGAGAAGGACTACATCTCCTTGAGTCGCAAGTTCATAGGCCTTGCGGGTCGCATCTGCAATATCAGTCGCATCCACATAAGCCACACCAGCCTTGTCTGCTGCCCGTTTGACACGTTCGGCAGACTGACCAAGAATGACCATCTTCTTGAGTCCAGTAATATCTGGAACCAAATCGTCAAACTCATTGCCACGGTCCAAACCACCTGCAATCAAGACTACCTTGCTGTTGTCAAATCCTGACAAGGCTTTTTGAGTTGCCAAGATATTGGTTGACTTACTGTCGTTATAAAATTTAACACCCTGAATTTCATCCACAAACTGGAGACGGTGTTTGACACCACCAAAGGCTGAAAGAGTTTCTTTAATGGTTTGGTTGTCTACACCACGAAGCTTGGCTACAGCAATCGTCGCAAGGGCATTTTCCACATTGTGGCTACCTGGAACTCCGATTTCACTCGCTGCCATGACCACTTCTCCACGGAAGTAGAGCTGACCATCTTCCAGATAAGCTCCATCAACCTTTTCCAGTGTTGAAAATGGAACTACAGTAGCTTGTGTTTTGCTAGCCAATTCTTTTGCCAAGTCTTGGTTAAAGTTCAAAACAAGAAAATCAGCCGCTGTCATCTTGTTTTGGATATTCCACTTAGCTGCTACATATTCCTCAAAAGAACCATGGTAGTCGATATGAGTTGGCATGAGGTTGGTAATAACCGCAATCTCTGGATGGAATTCTTGAACTCCCATAAGTTGGAAAGAAGAAAGTTCCATAACAAGAGTGTCCTTGTCTGACGCAGTTTGAGCCACTTGACTAGCTGGATAGCCGATATTTCCTGATAAAAGACCATGTTGTCCAGCCGCAGTCAAAACTTCCCCAATCATAGTCGTTGTGGTTGTTTTTCCATTTGAACCTGTGATACCGATAATTGGTGCTTCTGAAATCAAGTAAGCCAATTCCACCTCAGTCAAGACAGGGATACCTTTGACCAAAGCCTTTTCAATCATAGGATTGCTGTAAGGGATACCTGGATTTTTCACCATGAGGGCAAACTCTTCATCCAAAAGTTCCAAAGGATGACCACCTGTGATAACCTTGACCCCTTCTTCCAGCAAACTTTGGGCAGCTGGATTGTCCTCGAAAGGCTTCCCATCATTTACCGTTACAATAGCACCTAGCTTGTCCAACAAACGAGCTGCAGATTCACCAGACTTGGCTAAACCTAAAACAAGGACTTTCTTATTTTTAAATTGATCTATTACTTTCATGTCTCGAACTCCATTTCTACTCCTACTATTTTACCATTTTTATGGAAATAAAAAAGCCACAAAGTGTGTTTGTGACTCTTTCTTCTAACTGATA
This sequence comes from Streptococcus sp. 1343, assembly GCF_013277355.1. Lineage (NCBI taxonomy): Bacteria > Bacillati > Bacillota > Bacilli > Lactobacillales > Streptococcaceae > Streptococcus > Streptococcus sp. 1343. The sequence continues at coordinate 6,561 of NZ_VMMT01000081.1, read as the reverse complement.
CTCTTCGAAAATCTCTTCAAACCACGTCAGCTTCGCCTTGCCGTACTCAAGTACAGCCTGCGGCTAGCTTCCTAGTTTGCTTTTTGATTTTCATTGAGTATGAATCTTACCATATCATCTATGTGATAAATCGGTAACTCGAATGACTTGGTCCACTTGCTCCCAAATCAGAGGATTGTGGGTCGCAATAATAATGGTCCGATTCGGATTTTTTAAAGATTCTAGGATAGAAAGTAATTCCTCAGAGTTTTTGGGGTCTAGTGAAGCAGTTGGTTCATCTGCGAGAATCAAAGGTGGATCCTTTAAAATTATCTTCGCTAATGCAACACGTTGTGCTTCTCCTCCTGATAATTCAAAGATAGGTTGCTTTAAATCCAAATAAGAGAGGTTTACACGGTTTAGAGCTTGTTTCATCAAAGAGATTTTCTCTTTTTCCTTCAACTTTTTACCAACTAAACCCAGATTGAGATTCTCTTTGACGGTTTGGCTTTCAATTAAGCCAAAATCTTGAAATAGGTATCCTAAGTAATCTCTAAAGAAAACAGAAGGCCTGATGTCCTTAAGAGAAGTGCCATCATAGATGATTTGTCCTTTGTCATATGGCTCTAATCGTCCAATCATATTCAAGAGTGTTGTCTTACCACAGCCACTTGTACCGATTAAGGCATAAATTTTCCCACCTTCAAAATGAAGATTGGTATCTGAAAATAGCTGACGGCTTCCAAATTTTTTAGATATATTCTTTAGTTCAATCATCCTATTTTCCTTTCATAATTGTCATAGAAACACGAGATTCTTTCTGCGCTTGACGGTAAAGCGTCAAAACTGCACTAGCTAGAAAGACGAATAAAGTGAGCAAGCCAATCACCAAGTCTCGACTGCTTAAAATAAAGAGACTAGCACCAAATACAAAACTGGCAAATTGACTAACCATATACTGAGCATGTGTTTCAAAAAATCGTAAACCTGAAATTCGTTTAATCAGAATATCTCGGCGGAATTGCTCGAAATATAGAAGATTGACAGAATAAAAGAGTAACAAGGAACTAGCTATTCCAACAATAGCTCCTAGGATTAAAGTTGCTGTTTCAGTTTGAACTTCATTATAACGAGTTAGATAAACACTTCTTCCTTCTTTAAGATAAGATACTTGCTCATAAATTCCAGCTTTCTTCAAGAGTTCTAGCCCACTCTCATATTCTTTGATAAAAAGTTGTTTTCCAGCATTGATAGACCAAACATATTTTGAAATGAAACTATCACCTGTAGATGTTGGAGTAAATACAACTAAAATCGGATCGGTTAAGTACTGAATGGATACTGGGCTTTCACCGTTATTATAAACAAATCGCTTTTCTCCAGTTGGAAGATAGCTAATAATCGCTCTCATTTCATACTCTAAAGGAGCACTTGCCTCCTCACTTGATTGCCCGTAATAGTTCAAACTTTCTTCAAAAGCTTTCTTAAGTTCTGCTTCCTGTGAACGAAGAGATTCTGGTAGTAAGAGTCCAAATTCTCCTTTTTGAAGATGGACTAACTTCTGTTTGGTCTCAGCATCTACCACGACCTTTTCCTTGTCCAAATAACTTGGGCTGACATAGAGAACATTAGCATCTGGACTATAGGTATCCAGTGTCTCTCCCTGTTCATTTTTTCCTTGAGGATTTGCAAAATGAATGAGATTATCTTTTACAAATAGAGCCTGTTCTTGTTCAACTGCTTCTTTGGAAAATTCATACCACTTGCTCTGATTTTCTGTATCTTTTCCTCTATCACCTAAGCCAAAAGAAATTTGATAATAGTCTGCTCTGTCTTGCCACGCTTGTTTTGAAATTTCAAGTTCTTTCAATCGTTGGTAAGACGTCAAGCCTGTCTTAACAGCGTATCCCACTGTAAAAACAGCTACTAACTGACACAATAGGGTTAAAGCCATCAAGCGTTTAAGGGGTAATCTCCCCTTAATAACAGGAACTAATGCTTTGTAACTCAAACTCATTAGATAAAGAAGCATTAGTAAAATTGAAATCGCCAATAAAAACAACAGATAGAAACTAATCCCAAAACCATAGGTGGCTAACAAGATAGGATAAAACAAACCTTGACTAAAAAGAACGACTCCCCCACCTAGGAAGGAAAGGAGGGCTGATAGAAGGAGCCACTTGATATCAGTAGATAAAGAATGCCCCATGATGGATAAGAGAGTCTGACCAGAAAAGAGTTTTATACCTGCTGCTCTCATTTCCTTAATCCGAGTAATAATCACCAGAGCAAAGAAAGATAAGCCAAATATTGCTAAACTAATTAAAATAAGTGGATTTAGTAACATTCTAAAAGCAAGAGTATAGGGCGGTGTCTTTCGGTCAGGAATTGCTTTATAACCCAAATCTCCTAATTTATCGGCAAGCTTTTCTTTCGTCAAGGAGCCTGACAAAAGGAGATAACTATTTAGTGGATCACTACGTTCACGACTTTCTTGACTAGCTTCTTGGAATTGTTTTGGTAAAGTTCCCTGACCATAAATTGCATAAGTAAAGTGAGTTGTCCCATCCTTACTCGGCTCTACAATTCTTCTAGCTATTAAACTCTGTTCTGAGTTTGCAAAATTCTCCAATTCCTGTTCAAATACCTCACGCGTCGGTTCCTGAGTATCTTTTTTGACACGAAGTAAAGAAACGGAATCATAGCTTGCATATAAATATTGTGGCGCACGTAAGACAATAATCCAAGCAAGGAAGAAGCTGAGAAAAAAAGTTGATAGTAATATGAATAGTTTCTTCATAGTAGACTCCTTGTAAACAAAATTCCCCCCTGTAATTTCTTACAAGGGGAATTATCTAAGAAAACTAAATATTAGTCATAGTCATAGTAAAATGCTACTTGTTCCCCAAATTTAGTCCAAATCCAAGCCTCTGAAGTTTTCCCTGCAACTGCTGTTCCTTTATCTGAATGACTATCCCATTTACTTACAAGAGAAGAAGAATGATATTTTTTACCATGATAGTAATTTGAAAAAGCCCAACCACCTCCTGAACCTTCTCCATATGTCCATACTCCTCCATCTGGATATTGTACAGCAGCTGATGCAGCTCCCAATAATGTAAAGCTTGAAATAAGAGCTAGAGCAAGTAATCTATGTTTTTTCGTTTTCATTTTATTTTTCCTTTCAAAAAAAGCACACCCTGAGCAACAATGCAACAAAATAAATCCTCCTCTCTCTTTTTTTGAAACCGATTTCTTATATAATAAGAATAGCATTTTTATTATTTGTTGTCAAGGAAAAAATCGAATTTTTTAGATATTTTACTATATTACCTATATGAATAATATTTTTATATTACCTATATGAATAATATTATATAGTAGTTTTATTTCAAAATATTTGCAACCAGTACTAACCAAATATTAAATAGATGTCATTGACAAATTTTATTCAAGTTTTTCCCATTCATATTATCCAAGCAAAAGAGATGATGTTATAGTAAAAAAACAATTCAAACTATTGTAAAATTCCTACCAAAAAAAGAGAGCCAAAACTCTCTTTTTTATCTTCTTTTACCTTTTTTGACTGGCATGAGTGTGATGTCTCTCACACTAAAGTAAGCTAGGATTAACATGGCTATTGCTAGGAACATTTCTGTTGGTAATTGAAAAATTTTCAGAAAAGATAGAGCCAACAAAACCAAAAGTGCCACTAAAATACATACCATAGCGACGATATTGACTGTCCCTTTAATACTTTCTGGTGTCGCAAATACATAGAGTAGGAGCAGTAAAATCCCTAGGACTAAATAGACCATCTTTCTCTCTTTCTAGCTCTTATTCAGCTGATTTTTTCTTCTTGTTAGCTTTCTCACGCTCTGCCTTGTTAAGGATTTGTTTACGCAAACGGATAGACTCAGGCGTTACTTCCATGTACTCATCGTCGTTCAAGAACTCAAGAGACTCTTCAAGTGTCAAGATACGAGGAGTCTTGATAACAGCTGTTTGGTCCTTAGTAGCTGAACGAACGTTGGTCATTTGCTTCGCCTTAGTGATGTTAACTGTCAAGTCGTTTTCACGAGAGTTTTCACCGATGATCATTCCTTCGTAAACTTCAGTACCTGGGTTGACAAAGATAGTACCGCGTTCTTCAATAGACATGATAGAGTAAGTTGTAGCCTTACCAGCATCGATAGAAACAAGGGCACCACGGTGACGACCACCAATTTCACCTGGAATCAATGGCAAGTATTGGTCAAAGGTATGGTTCATGATACCGTAACCACGAGTCATTGACAAGAACTCAGTTGAGTATCCAATCAAACCACGCGCTGGAACAAGGAAGACCAAACGAGTTTGACCATTACCAGTTGAAATCATATCCAACATTTCACCCTTACGTTCAGAAAGGCTTTGGATAACAGATCCTTGGTATTCTTCTGGAGTGTCGATTTGTACACGCTCAAATGGCTCACATTTAACACCGTCGATTTCTTTTACGATAACTTCTGGACGAGATACTTGAAGTTCATATCCCTCACGACGCATTGTTTCGATAAGGATTGACAAGTGCAATTCTCCACGTCCTGAAACAGTCCATTTATCTGGTGAATCAGTTGGGTCAACACGCAGGGAAACGTCTGTTTGCAATTCTGCCTGCAAGCGTTCTTCCACCTTACGAGAAGTTACCCATTTACCTTCTTTACCAGCAAATGGTGAGTTGTTGACCAAGAAAGTCATTTGAAGAGTTGGCTCATCGATGTGTAGAATTGGAAGAGCTTCAACTGCGTCTGTAGGAGTAATGGTTTCACCGACAAAGATGTCTTCCATACCTGAAACGGCAATCAAGTCACCTGCTTTTGCTTCTTGGATTTCACGACGTTCCAAACCAAAGAAACCGAAGAGTTTTGTAACACGGAAGTTTTTAGTTGTGCCGTCAAGTTTAGAAAGGGTAACTTGGTCCCCAACTTTAACAGTACCACGGAAGACACGACCGATACCAATACGTCCAACGAAGTCATTGTAGTCCAAAAGTGATACTTGGAACTGCAAAGGCTCATCTGAGTTATCTACTGGAGCCGGGATGTGGTCGATAATTGTGTCAAAGATTGGTGCCATAGTCGCTTCTTGGTCAGCTGGATCATCTGACAATGAAGAAGTTCCGTTGATCGCTGAAGCATAGACCACTGGGAAGTCAAGCTGGTCGTCATCTGCACCAAGCTCGATGAACAGTTCCAAGACTTCGTCCACTACTTCTGCTGGACGAGCTGATGGTTTATCGATTTTATTGACAACCACGATTGGGACAAGGTCTTGTTCCAAAGCTTTTTTCAATACGAAACGAGTTTGTGGCATTGTTCCTTCGTAGGCATCTACGACCAAGACAACACCGTCAACCATTTTCATGATACGCTCAACTTCTCCACCGAAGTCCGCGTGTCCTGGGGTATCCATGATGTTGATACGAGTTCCGTTGTAGGCAACAGCTGTATTTTTAGCAAGGATGGTAATTCCACGCTCTTTTTCGATATCGTTTGAGTCCATAGCACGCTCAGCCAATTCAGTACGTGCATCAAGCGTTTCTGATTGTTTCAATAATTCGTCAACAAGGGTTGTTTTACCGTGGTCAACGTGGGCGATAATCGCAATGTTACGGATATCTTCTCTTAATTTTGTCATGATTTCCTCTATAATATTCAAAATTTATTTTCTAACTGAACGATTATACCATAATTTCAGGTAAATAACATAACTCAAGCAAGTGTAAATGTTTTCACTCCGCTTTTCTTTTCACGTCAAGCCTTTTCAAAGCAAGCGACTTATGATAAGATAGGCACAGTATGCGTTTAGATAATTTATTAGCCCAAGAAAAAGTTAGCCGAAAGGCCATGAAGCAAGCCTTACTCAAAGGGGATATTCTCGTCGATGGTTGCCCAGCCCGCTCCCTAGCCCAAAATATCGATACAGGACTACAGGAACTCCTTTTTCAGGACCGAATCATTCAAGGCTATGAGCACACCTATCTGATGCTTCATAAGCCTGTTGGTGTCGTGACAGCCAATAAAGACAGGGAACTTCCAACCGTCATGGACCTCCTTCCGCCTGACATCCAGTCTGATAAGCTCTATGCCGTCGGCCGACTGGACCGAGATACAACGGGACTCCTCCTCTTGACCGATAACGGTCCCTTAGGCTTTCAGCTCCTCCATCCCCAATATCATGTCGATAAAACTTATCAAGTTAAAGTTAATGGACTTCTGACACCTGACCATATCCAAGCCTTTCAAAAAGGAATTGTCTTTTTAGATGGCACTGTCTGTAAACCCGCAAAACTAGAGATTCTATCTGCAAGTCTCTCCCTCAGTCAAGCCTCTATCACCATTTCAGAAGGAAAATTTCATCAAATCAAGAAAATGTTCCTCTCGGTTGGTGTTAAGGTGACTAGCCTCAAGAGAATCCAATTTGGGGACTTTACATTGAACCCAGATTTAGCAGAAGGTAACTACCTCCCTTTGAACCAAAAAGAGTTACAAATCATTAAAAACTATTTAGAGATGAGTCGATAAAGTCATAACCACCCGT
>NZ_VMMT01000080.1:0-16380 GCF_013277355.1 Streptococcus sp. 1343 | reverse complement strand
TCAGTCTTATCTACAACCTCAAAGCAGTGCTTTGAGCAGCCTGCGGCTAGCTTCCTAGTTTGCTCTTTGATTTTCATTGAGTATTACTTGAGCAACTATACTATTTAGATTAGAAACAAAAGAAGCCATCAGGTTAGCATGTAACCTAAACAGCTCCTTGATTATCCTCCAAATAAACGAGCAAAAAAGCCTTTCTTAGTTGATTGGACTTCTTCTTTTGCTTGGTCCAGCTCTAGCTTAAGATTTTCTTGATCCTTCATAGCTTGAAGGGTCAATTGTTGCTGCTGATCCAGTTGTTTGTCTTTCTCAGCAATCTGACGGTCTTTGATACGCATCTGCTCGTCTTTTTCTGATAACTGACGATCCTTGGCTTTCAATTGTTCATAGAGACGAAGAATTTCTGCATTCTTCTCATCAACCAGAATCTCCATCAGTTCACGTTGCTTGACATCTTCACTGACAGGCTCATCTTCAAAAATCGTTTTTTTATAGATTTCTTCTAGCTTAATCAAGCCACTTCTGGTAACGACTGTTACCCCTTTGTCATTTTTATCTGTGTCTTCTTCTGGTAATTCTTTGACACGGTTATTGATTGCTTGGCGAGATAATCCTAAGACCTCTGCAATCTCACTGACGGTCATTTCAATACTCATAATATCCTCTGAAACGTTTTCTAGCTTTTCTTTACTTAAATCTTATCATAAGCTAGAAAAACTGTCAAATTTCCGCTTAATCTAAAGCCTTCAAAAAGGCTAATAAGACTTGAGCAGAGCGACGTCCAGCTTCGATAATAAACTCATCAAAAGAGATGTTTGCTTCATGGTTGGCATTATCACTCATAGCTCGGATGACTAAGACTGGAAGATTAAGAGCATGCGCTGCCTGAGCAATAGCTGCCCCCTCCATCTCAACAGCTAAAACTTCTGGGAAATGGGACTTAATCGCTCCTATCTTATCATTTCCTGCAACAAAACTATCTCCTGTAGCAATCAAACCAAGATGCCAGTTCTGGTCCAATTGAGATAAACTCTCTTGGATTTTGGCAACAAAGGTTTTATCTGATTCGAAATAAAGCGGTTGTTGCGCCATTTGTCCATAAGCATAGCCAAAAGCTGTGACATCCACATCATGATAGGCTAATTTGTCAGCAATCACGACATCCCCAACAGCGATACCTTCTGCTACTGCCCCAGCTGATCCCGTGTTAATCAAAGCATCCACTTGAAAATGATCAGCCAAAATCGCCACACTCATAGCAGACATGACCTTACCAATTCCACTCTCTACAAGAACGACTTCATGAGAAGCAATGGTGCCTTTATGATAGGTATTTCCTAAGACAACTTGCTCTTGGGCATTTTCTAAATGCTGGACCAAATAAGCTAGTTCTTCTGGCATAGCTGCAATAATTCCTATTTTCATTTCAATTCCTTTTCTATTACAAAAGTTTCATTGCTAAGACAAGCAAAATCAAGAGAAAGATGACTGCAAATAAAATCTTATTCAACTTAGAATTGAAGACATTTCTCTTGGTATTTTCAATGCGACGACTTTTATGAATAGATGGTTCAACCTGAATCTTCAAGGTTTCCTGACTAAAGCCATGTCCCTTAGGATTGGCATAACCAAAACGGGAAGAAGAGGTTGGTAAAATCTTAGTCTCCTCATTATCATCTAGCAAAGGAGGACCTGAAATTTTTTCGCCTCTATTAGCTCTTTCAATCATTTCATCCGTTAATAAAGGTTTACCCATACTGACCTCCTCTATTTTTTGTGCAATTCCCAATATTGTACAGCCATAATTGTCTTGGCATCACAGATATGACCTAATTGGATTAATTCCTTGGCTTCTTCTAAGCTCACTTCAAGGACTTCCAAGGTCTCATCTTCATCCTGCGGACGCGGATTTTCCACCTTTGTCAAATCGCTTGCTAGGTATAGTTTTAACTTTTCATTACAAAAGCCAATAGCTGAATAAAAGTCATACAAGAGTTCTAATTTCCCTGTATAAGCTGTTTCTTCCTCTAATTCACGCAGAGCTGCTGCAACAGGGTCTGTATTTTCTCCTACCTCCAATTTTCCGGCTGGAATTTCGTAAGAGACAGCCTCGATGGCTTTGCGATACTGCTTGACCAAGATAAGTTTTTGTTCATCCGTTACTGCTAAAACACAGACAGCTCCATTGTGGAAAATCAAATCCCGTTGAGCAGTTCCTTTACCTTCTGGTAATTCAACCTGATCTTGAACCAGTTTAAATATTGGTCCTTGATAGATTTCTTTTCGGCTAAGAGTTTTTTCTTCAAATTCCATGATAGGCTCCTACTGATTCTTAGGATGGTGAGGAAGGCGTGTTGCATATTCGTCTTTATTGACCTGACGACCGCGACCAATAGCAATAGCATCTGCTGGAACATCTTTAGTAATAGTTGAACCAGCACCAACGAGGGAATTATCACCTAACTCAACTGGCGCAATAATGGTTGAATTTGAACCAACAAAGACATTGTTTCCAATGACTGTCTTGTATTTGTTTTTGCCGTCATAGTTGACTGTAATGGTTCCTGCACCAAAATTAACCTTGCTACCCACTTCACAGTTTCCAATATAAGTCAAATGACCAGCCTTGGTATTCTCACCGATTGAAGAACCTTTCACCTCAACAAAGTTTCCAATATGAACTTGGGCACCCAGACTTGAACCTGGACGAATGTGGGCATAAGGACCGACTGTCACACCGTCAGCAACACTACTTTCTTCAATCATAGAATTGGTAATGACAGAACCTACTCCGATAGTGCTATCCACTACATAAGTACCGTTTGTCAAAACAGTCTCAGCGCCAATTTTCGTTTGACCTTTCAAGGTAACATTGGCTTCGATTTGAACTTCAGGCGCAATCTCAACATCAATATCAATATAAGTTGCTTCTGGGTTGACAAAGCTAACCCCATTGACCATATGTTGGTGATTGATGCGACGACGCATAACCGACTCAGCTGTCGCAAGAGCCACACGATCATTTACCCCAAGACTTTCATCAAAATCTTTCAAAGTATAAGCGCCAACTTTTTCACCAGCTTCACGGAAAATGCCAATGACATCTGTAATATAGTATTCGCCTTGAGCATTATTAGTATTGATATTTTTCAAAGCCTCAAATAAACGCTCGTTGTCAAAAACATAAGTTCCAGTGTTGATTTCCTTGATTTGCTTTTCAAAATCTGTAGCATCCTTCTGCTCAACAATGCGAAGAACTTCAGCATTGTCATTACGCACAATTCGTCCATAGCCAAAAGGATTATCCGTTTCAGCAGTCAAGATAGTAGCCACATTTTTATGATTGATGTGGAAATCAATCAAGTTTTTCAAGCTTTCACCTGTGATTAAAGGAGTATCTCCTGCGATGACCAAGGTGTGACCTGACAAACCTTCCAAGATAGGCTCTGTCATCATAACCGCATGCCCAGTACCCAACTGTTCAGATTGAGTCACAAATTCTGTCTGTCCAGCCAAGACCTCCTCAACCAATTCTGCCTTGTGTCCTACAACTGTTACTGTCTTTTCAGGTTGGATAGCTCCCACACTACGGAAAACATGTTCCAACATAGAAATACCCGCAACCTTGTGCAACACTTTTGGCAAATCAGATTTCATGCGAGTCCCTTTACCCGCTGCTAAAATAATGGCAAAATTTGACATAATCTTCTCTTTTCTGTAGAAATTCCCTTTTATTATACCATATTTCAAATCATTCCGCGCTCTTGAATGAAAAAATGCTCCAAAGTCCTTTCCTTAACCCATTTTTTTGATTTTTTTTGATTTTTAGGGTAAAATTATGAGATATGAGAAAACAAATTCATCCACTTATTTTATTTAGTTTTTTTGGGATTATGATGTTCATTTTAATCATCAATCGCCCACTTAATGACAACCAATCGTTTAAAACAAAATCCAATATAGCACAGATTGAAGCACAGGCTTTGAAACACTTAGACAAACCGATTATTGACCTCTCTGGCTGGCAGCGTCCTGAGGAAATCAACTACGATGCCCTCTCACAAAATATTTCAGGCGCTATTGTTCGTGTTCACAGTGGTGCTCAAACGACAAAAGAAAATGATGCTTCCTTTATCAATGGAATAGATAAGGCCTATAAGAGTCATATCACTGAACTTCAAAAGCGGAATGTCCCAGTTGCTGTCTACGCTTATGTCGCTGGAAAAAGTGTCCAAGAAATGGAAAAGGCTGCCGAAGTTTTCTACAATGCTGCCTCTCCTTACAGCCCTAGTTACTATTGGCTAGACGTAGAAGATAAAACCATGTCCAATATGAACGAGGGTGTTGAAGCCTTTCGAGCAAAACTAGCATCACTAGGTGCTAAAAACATCGGAATCTACGTTGGTGTCTACTTCATGGAAGAACATAGTATTGATACAGGCAAGTTTACCTCTGTTTGGATTCCGTCCTACGGCTCAGACTCAGGATTTTTGGAGAGCAGTCCTAAAACTGATTTAGATTATGATATTCACCAATACACATCTAAAGGGAAAATTGCCGGCTTTGACCACAATTTGGATATCAACGTCATCTCTCCCTTAAAAAATAAAGAAGAAACCTTTCGAAAACTCTTTTTAAAACCTTAAAAGCATTTGTTTAGCATTTGCTTTTTCTTTTTGTGTTTGATTGTGATACAATATAGTAAGGATTTTTTGAAATAGAAATAGTTGGAGGAACTATATGCTCTCATGGTTAGCGCGCCTTATTAAAGGGATTGTGATTGCTCTTGGATTTATTCTACCGGGAATTTCCGGAGGGGTTCTAGCAGCAATCTTAGGCATTTACGAACGAATGATTGGCTTTCTGGCCCATCCTTTTAAAGACTTTAAAGAAAATGTTTTGTACTTTATTCCAGTTGCCATCGGTATGCTTCTGGGAATCGGCTTATTTTCCTACCCAATTGAATACCTGCTTGAAAATTATCAGGTCTTTGTCTTATGGAGCTTTGCGGGTGCCATCATTGGTACAGTTCCTAGCCTCCTCAAGGAATCAACTCGAGAATCTGATCGAGACAAGATTGATTTAGCTTGGTTCTGGACAACCTTTATCATTTCTGGACTAGGACTCTATGCCTTAAATTTTGTCGTTGGAACCTTAAGCGCCAGCTTTCTTAACTTCGTCCTAGCAGGCGCACTATTGGCCCTTGGCGTCTTGGTTCCTGGCCTCAGCCCATCAAATTTACTTTTGATTTTGGGACTCTATGCTCCTATGTTGACTGGTTTTAAAACTTTTGATCTCTTGGGAACCTTCTTTCCGATTGGAATTGGTGCAGGTGCAACTCTCATCGTTTTTTCAAAATTGATGGATTATGCCTTAAACAACTACCACTCACGCGTCTATCATTTCATCATCGGTATCGTCCTATCAAGTACCCTTTTGATCTTAATTCCAAATGCAGGAAACGCTGAAAGTATCCAATACACTGGCCTTTCTCTTGTTGGGTATGTCATCATCGCCTTCTTCTTTGCGCTGGGAATCTGGCTTGGTATTTGGATGAGCCAATTGGAGGATAAGTATAAATAATGGCAAAAAAAGTAAAAATCAAAAAAACATTGGTGGAACAAATCCTGTCGAAAGCAGGCATCCCACATCAGGGGATTCAAATCAATGCCCTGGAAGGAGAGCTGCCTCAAGGTTATGAACGAGATCAGATTTTCAAAACCTTGGCTCTTTTAGGAGACAAGACAGGACCGATTATTGGAATTGTCCCTATCACTCAACACCTGTCGGAAAAGAAACTAGCCAAAATTTCTGGCAATAAAAAAGTGAACATGATTCCACAAAAGGACTTGGAAAAAACAACAGGTTATATTCATGGAGCCAATAATCCTGTTGGTATTCGTCAAAAACATAATTACCCCATTTTTATCGATAAAATCGCTCTCGACTTGAATCAAATGATTGTTTCTGCTGGGGAAGTTGGTCATAGCATTATCGTCGCGCCACAAGACTTGGCTAGCTTTGTAAAGGCTGACTTTGTAGATATTTTGGAGGACAGCAAGTAATGAAACTCTACTTTGTCCGCCACGGTCGTACGGTCTGGAACCAAGAAGGTCGTTTTCAAGGTGCTAGCGGTGATTCTCCTCTTCTTCCTGAATCCATTGAAACCCTAAAACGACTTGGCCAATATCTCAAGGAAATTCCTTTTGATCAGATTTATTCAAGTGATTTACCTCGAGCTGTCAAATCTGCCGAGATTATCCAAAGTCAACTCAAGACACCCTGTCCTTTAGAAAGTGTTCCGAATCTCCGTGAATGGCAGCTAGGTAAATTAGAAGGTTTGAAAATTGCAACCTTGGAAGCTATTTACCCGCAACAAATCCAGGCTTTCCGTACTAATCTTGCTCAATTTGACACTCAAATGTTTGGAGCCGAATCCCTCTATAGCACCACGCAACGGACAATCCAATTTATCAAATCATTAAAAGATAGTCCAGCTGAGCGTATTCTGATTGTCGGGCATGGCGCTAATCTTACTGCCAGTATTCGTACTCTTCTAGGTTATAAAGAACCACTTCTTCGTAAAGATGGCGGTCTAGCAAATGCCAGCCTGACCATTCTAGAAACCCATGATTTTGAAACATTCACTCTTGATACTTGGAATGATACTTCTTATCAATCATAATTATAGCCTAGTCTTCTGGAGATATAGTCAGTTGAAACAAAAATAAGACAAAAGAGACTCGTAAAAAGGTATTGCAACTTGCCAATACCTTTTTGATATGAACACATGTCTTCTCAACAGAATTGTAGAGCAAAATGAAATATGAACTGAATAAATTGATTTGAGAATTTAAATCAATTTATAAGAATGTTTTAGAAGCAGTGATGTACTAGTTCAGATTCACTTTTCTATACTAATACTCTTCGAAAATCTCTTCAAACCGCGTCAACGTCGCCTTGCCGTACTCAAGTACAACCTGCGACTAGTTTCCTAGTTTGCTCTTTGATTTTCATTGAGTATAAGATGAGTAGGGAGGAAGAGGTAAAAGTTTATGCCCAAACTCTTCACATAAGAACTCTAGCTTACCCATTCTATGGAATCTTGCATTATCCATTAAAACTTCCAACTCATACTCTTCTAAAATCTATTCAAACCACGTCAGCTTCACATTATATATGTTGGTGACCTCATAAGACTTATCTGCAACCTCAAAGCTGTTCTTTGAGCAGCCTACAGCTAGCTTCCTAGTTTAATCTTTGCTTTTCACTGAGTATTAAGTTAAAAAATGGGGCTAGTCAAAAAGTCTTTAAAATCAAAAAACGCATAATATCAGGTATTGAAAACCTTGTACTATGCGTTTTATTGTGGGAAGATTTACTTCATTTTTTCCTGAAGTCGAGTTTTTTCCCTGACTTATTGATTTGGACTATTCGTTTGATGTACTACTGCTTGAGCTTGAATCTCCACCACCGATATATTGGGTAAAGATATTTTGGAAGGCTTGGTCCTTAACCTTGATATTGACTGCTTGCAATTCTTTTCCGATAATGCTTTGAACAAATGTTGAATCATTTTGTTTTTGAGTCAAGATAACAGTTTTTAATTTTTCTTTGTAGTCATCAATATTAGATGATTTTTCTGTTTTCTTAATGAGTTTTACAATGTAATATTGGCTACTGTAGGCTTGTGTGCCAGTTGCTGTAATCACATCAGAAACGCCGTTTACATCTAAAGCGAAAGCGGCTTTCTTGACTTGCTCAGGTACTTCCGTTGAAGCAGAATCAAAGGTAATTTCTCCACCATTTTCTTTTGTTTTTTCATCAGTTGAGTTATCTTTGGCTAATTGAGCAAAATCAGCACCTTCTGCCTTGGCTTTTTCGAGAACTTCTTTGGCCTTGTCTTCATTGTCCAAACGGATGATTTGAGCCGTTACATCTGGAGTGTATTCGTCAAAGGCCTTCTTGTAAGCATCATCTGTCAATTCAGCTTCTGCTGCCTTCTTAACTGCCAACTCAACTAATTTACTTGTACGAATTTGAGCTTTACGTGTTTCAAGAGTCATACCTGCTTGTGACAAGACACGTTGGTAGTTTTCACCATATTGTTTTTCTTCTTCGGCAATAGTATCATCAACCTCTTTATCATCAAGCTCTGAGCCATATTGTTTTTCAAAAACTTTTTGGATGGTCATATTTAACAAGACTTGTTGGGCTGAAGGGTTGCTTTTCACTTGCTCATAAAATTGATGTTCTGTGATGACATCCCCTTTCATGCTGATAAGGTCTGCCCCTTCTGAACCTTTCGAACAAGCTGCTAAAGTTGCTACTGATAATAGTGTAATGGCACCTGCCAATAGTTTTTTCTTCATGTCTACTCCTTTGAGATAAGTGTTACTCTATCTATTTTACTATATTTTCTTAAATTTTTCTGAAAATCATTCGCTGTCAGGCAATTGAACATCTGCTACATTTTTACGAAGCATGAGAATGCCGTCCCCCAGAGGTACTAATGTTGCGGTGAGTCCTGGATTGTCTAAGGTTGCATCAAATAGTCTTTGAAGTCCTCGATAAATGGTTCGCTGGCCACGACGAACTTCCATAATGTCCTTGGCAACATCACCACCTTGAAAAATATCATCCAAGACAACCACACCTCCAACTTCCAAATGTTTGAGGATTTCTGGCAGAAAGACGATGTATTTAGACTTGGCAGAATCCATAAAGACGAAATCATAAGACTCTGTCAGTGTAGATAAGACGTCTACCGCATCTCCCTCTAGGAGAGTGATTTGCTTGCGACTGTCAAACTGGGCAAAATTTTCCTTGGCAAAACCAATCATTTCTGGATTACGGTCAATGGTTGTAATCTTAGCATTTGGCGCATGCTCTGCCATCAAGAGAGCTGAAAAACCGATAGCCGTCCCAATTTCCAGAATGTTTTTAGGTTGCATGGTTTCCATGAGAAACCTGAAATAAACAACCGTTTCATGGGGAATAATGGGAATATTTTCCTTGCGGGCAAAGTCTTCCAATTCTTTCAAGGAACCTGTGACTTGCTTTTGACGCTGACGCATCAAGTCTACAATTTCTTCCTTGACGACAGGGCGACGCATGTTATGGTTGGCATTTTTACTATACGATTCAACCATCTTACGCCAATCCCAATTTTTCAACAAGGGCTTCAAACTCATTCAAACGACGTTCAAAGACTGCAAAGGCATCGTTGAGATAGTCTTCCTTCTCCATATCAACGCCAGCTTTTCTCATGACATTAAGTGGATAGTCAGATTTACCTGCCTTGAGGTAGTCGATATAGCGGTCACGGTCTTCTTGACTACCATGGACAATTTTTTCAGCCAAGGCTGAGGCCGCCGCAAAGCCTGTTGAATATTGGTATACATAGTAGTTATAGTAGAAGTGTGGAATCCGAGCCCACTCGTATTGGATTTCCGGATTGTCTTCCTTACTCAAACCATAATACTCTTGGTTCAAGTCAGCATAGAGTTTATTTAAGAAATCGCTTGTCAAGACTTCACCATTTTGATCCGCTTGGTGAATCGCGTGTTCAAACTCAGCAAATTGAGTTTGGCGGAAAACTGTCCCACGGAAACCGTCTAGGAAGTTATTGAGAATAGCAAAGCGCGTTGCATCGTCTTCCACTTCTTCCAATAATTTCTCCGTCAAGATATTTTCATTGGTCGTTGAGGCAATCTCAGCCAAGAAGATCGAATAATCTCCGTAAACATAAGGTTGCGTTTCACGAGTATAGCTTGAATGCATACTGTGACCTGTTTCATGAACAAGAGTAAAGAGATTGTCCAGATTGTCCTGCCAGTTAAGAAGCATAAAGGCATTGGTATCGTAAGAACCACCAGAATAGGCACCTGAACGCTTTCCTTGGTTTTCGTAAACATCAATCCAACGCTCGCTGAAGGCACGTTTAACACGGCTCAAGTAATCCTCACCCAAGACTGCCAAGGCATCTTCTGCTTTTCTCAAGGCTTCTTGGTAGGTAAAACTATATTCAACAGATGAAAGTGGTGTGTAGACATCGTACATCTTGAGATCTGAAATTCCCAAGATTTTTGAACGAAGTTCAAGGTAACGATGCAAGAGTGGCAAATGCTTGCGAACTGCTGCTACCAAATTGTCATAAACATTTTCTGGAACAAAATTAGCCGCTAGGGCTGCATGACGAGCGCTCTTGTAGTTGCGAACTTTAGCACGATAGTTTTGCACCTTAACATTGGTTTGCAAGGTTTTAGCATAGGTGTGTTGGAATTGTTCGTAAGTCGCATAAAGGGCTTGATAGGCCCCACGGCGAATCTCACGATTTTTAGACTCCATCAAACGTGTGTAGGTCCCATGAGATAGCTGAACTTCCTTACCATCATCGTCGAGGACATAAGGGAACACAATATCCGCATTGTCCAAAATAGCGAAGGTTTCGCTTGCTGAACCAAAGATTTCTCCAGCTCCAGCTAATAATTCTTCTTCGCGTTGTGAAAGAACATGATCCTTTCCTTGCAAAAGCTTGTCAAAATAGTGTTGATAAACCTGCAATTTTGGTTGAGACTCTAAAAAGTCAGCATACTGCTTTTCGCTAATCTCCATAAATTCAGGATCATAGAATGAAAAGGCTTGGTCTAGCTGACTATAGAGTGTCATTGCTTTGGCATAGTACTCTTGATACTTAGCTTCACGTGTATCCTGATCATTCTTCATATGAGCATAAACGTAAAGCTTCTCCATCTGGCGTTCCATTTCAAGAGAAAATTCAGTAATTTCGAGTAGGCTATCCGCACTATCCAAGAGATGGCCTTCATACTGGGCTACTGTCTCCAGCTGTTCTGTTAAATCTTTTAAGGCTTCTTCCCAAGCCTGGTCAGTTGGGTAGATCGTTGATAGATCCCATGTATCTTTTTCATTTATTTCGTTTCTTTGTAATACCATTAGATTCCTCCATCCTTTCTATTCTACCATATTTTTCAAGAAATATTGCTGATAAAAGGCTGGTGGATAAAGCTTTTGCCAATCATTTTGAGGATTTTCTTGGTAATAGATTTGAAAATACTGATAATAGCTGGTCAAATCCTTCTCAATTTGGCAAAAATCACCTACTAGTGGTCGAATTTGTGGATACCATTCTTTCAGCCCATAAGTCAGGACATTTTCTCCCTTTTGATAGGCTTCTGCTTGTTCTTTCATCCAAATGGGATTTTGATAGTACAGTTGTTGCCGGATATAACAACAGATGTCCTTATCCTCAGAAACTGTAAAATGAGATATTTTTTGTTTCTTATAGGGAAAACGTAATATCTCCAGTAGACTACCTTGACCACAGGGAAATTCCTTGATTTGATAATGGAGTTTACCTCGAAGATCCTGGTGTATGAGATATTTAAGCCTTAAAATCTGCTTTCCCTTGTCTACTTCCCAAACATAAAAGCCCATGTTTTGACTAAAATAGAGAAAACCTTGTTGCAGACGAGTCAAACGCTCCTTGAGCCAAAGTTTTTCTCCCAGTAGCCACAGTACTTGGTAACCCTGGCTACGATAACCCTCACTGCGCTCTTTAAGAACTTTTTGTGGCAAGGGACTACATTGAACCTCTAAAGCTAGATTGCCATTTACAAACACATCCGCAATCTGTTTAAGTTCTGGAAGCAGGTATTCTAATTGAACCTCTGAATCTTTTTTCAACCAGTGATAAAGTGATTCCTTATTGGCCAGATGTTCTGAACTTTCATTTTCAGAGGAATAATCACAGTCTTTTAAGGATTTATGGGCAAAATGGGTCCGTACACTTGGTCCTTGACGCAAACGAAGCTGACCTCCACAAGCTGGGCAGGTGTATGCTTGCTTCTCAAGCTTATCCTCTAACACATTTACCAATTTTCCCCTAGCATCTCTCGCAACAAACATGATTTCCCTCCTTTTCTATATTATTCGTAAAAAAGAAAAAAGATCAGGAAAATTCCTAATCTTCATTCATTTTTATTTGATTTTCTTGGCTAGCATGGTTGCAAAGCGTAGTTGAATACGATTGCCATTTTCATCGCGACGGTGCAAATGGCCTGGATTTTCATTGTACTTAACCAATTCCCAATCCTTGTAATAGTCTGCCAATTCCCCTTCTTTAAAGGTGAATGGGAAGTTCACTGAGCAAGGATAATCCTCCGTGTCCATAGCACAAACGATAAGATTATAGCCACCAACACTGGTTTTATCCTGCATATTTTGAATAATAGCTGGAATGCAGTCTGCTTGTAGAAACATGAGAACAACAGTTGATACGATAAAATCATATTCTTGCCCAATGCTAGCTGAATTGATATCGTAAAGACCAACAGTCATGTCCAGATCTTCTTGCTCCACAATACTTTGCAAGATTTCAAGGGTCAGGTCATTTTGATCTACAGCCGTCACATCAAAACCTTGCTGGGCTAGAAAAAGAGAATTGCGCCCCTGACCACAACCCAAATCCAAAGCTTTCCCTGGTTTTACTGTCTGCATGGCCTCTAGAACCTCTGAATGAAAAGGATTGGTATTGTATTTCTTAGGGAAATAATCCTCAGGTTTACAATAAAATTCCAAGTACCATTCCACATCATCTGTGGCAGCTTCCACTCGGTGCCAGACTTGTGGTTGTGCCATGGGATTATCTGCCCCTGCTTCAAAGAGGTGTTCAGCTAGAACTTCCCCTTCTTCTGTCAATTCAATAAACTTGAGAACTCCCTTCAAGACAGTAATTTTCCCCAAGTCCCAACTTTTGTATTGTGCTTTTGCTGAACAGCTTCAGGCATGGTTTCTTTAGTCTACAAAGGCATGCGTTTATAGGCAACTAATTTTTCCATTTTCAATTCCTCTTTTTATCGCTGATTAACAGCTTTCATCACGCGCGCGATGTCGCGGTTTTGCTCACGACGTTTGATAGACTCTCTCTTATCGTAGTCATGCTTCCCTTTAGCTAAACCTAAAAGAAGCTTGGCATAACCGTCTTTGATATAGACTTTAAGAGGAACCAGGGTCATTCCTGTCCCTTTAGTCTCTTGTTCCAACTTTTGGATTTGCTTTTTATGGAGCAGGAGTTTACGACGACGTTCTGGTTCTTGGTTCCAGATATTGCCCTCTTCGTAAGGAGCGATATGGACATTGCTCAACCAGACCTCTCCATTTTTTACTTGGGCAAAGCCATCCTTGAGATTGATTCGAGCAGCTCGTACACTCTTGATTTCAGTTCCAGTCAGAACCATCCCTGCCTCTAGCGTATCTATGATTGTATAGTCGTGGCGCGCCTTTTTATTTTGTGCGACGACCTTTCCCTCGCCCTTTGCCATGCTTGGCTCCTTTCTTAGCTACTTCCTTGTAAAAAGGTTTCTTTCCTTTTTTCTTCTTGTCTTTTTGTGAATGCTTGCGCTTATCATTTGAGCGTCCTGATTTTCTCTTATCTTCCTTCTTATCTGAACGACGATTTGAACCACGCCCTCTGTCACTACGATTAGACTGTTTTAAGCCTTTTTCAATCACATCAAACTCACTTGGGATGTAAGAGAAGTCAATTTCACCCGTCATCTTGTCGGCTCTTTCAACTCGGATACGGATTTGCTGACCTACACGGAAAGTTGTTCCTGATTTCTCCCCACGAAGAGTCAAATCACGCTCATTGAAATGATAAAATTCAGGTAGATTTGTGATGTGAATCAAGCCTTCAACTGTGTTTGGCAATTCAACAAAGAGACCAAACTTGACAATGCTGGACACAACCGCATCGTACTCTTCGCCCACGTATTCTTCCATATACTCAGCCTTTTTCATGGCTTCGACTTCACGCTCAGCCTCAATGGCACGACGTTCACGGTTGGAAGACTGGGTCGCAATCTCTGGAATCACTTGCTCAAAATGCTCTGCTATTTCCTTAGAACGGCCGTAATCACGAATCATACGGTGAACAAGAAGGTCTGGATAACGACGAATCGGACTAGTAAAGTGAGTATAATAGTCAGCCGCAAGTCCATAATGCCCGTGATTATACTCCGAATAACGAGCCTCCTGCATGGAGCGAAGAAGCATCATGGACAATACATCTGCATAAGGTTCCCCCTCAACTGCTCGCATAATATCTTGAAGTGCCTCTTGACTCATTTCACTAGCAGTCCCATAGATTCGAATACCGAAACTCGAAGCATAATCAATAAACTTCTGAACCTTTTCAGCCTTAGGCTCCTCGTGAATTCGATAGATAAAAGGTAGGTCCAGCT
This sequence comes from Streptococcus sp. 1343, assembly GCF_013277355.1. NCBI lineage: Bacteria > Bacillati > Bacillota > Bacilli > Lactobacillales > Streptococcaceae > Streptococcus > Streptococcus sp. 1343. Next base: position 2,119 of record NZ_VMMT01000080.1, on the reverse strand, counting down.
TGCTGAAATGCTCGGCAACTGTTTCATTGGCCATCAACATAAAAGACTCAATCATCCGCTCGGCAATGCCACGCTGACGAAGAACGATATCAACAGGCTTACCCTGTTTATCCACTAAAATCTTCGCTTCATTGGTATCAAAATTAAGGGCACCACGTTTCACACGCATGTTTTCTAAAGTTTCATGAAGCTTGGCCATAAGTTCGATACTAGGAACAATTTTCTGATATTCTTGTCGCTTTTCCTCGTCGCCAGCTAGGATATCATTGACATCACTATAGGTCATACGGAAGCTTGTCTTGATAACCGTTTGTGTAATGGTATAGTTGACCACACGACCATGTTTATCAATCTCCATGATGGCTGACTGAGTTAGACGGTCAACTTGAGGATTGAGGGAACAAATGCCGTTTGACAGTCGTTCTGGAAGCATTGGAACAACTCGGTCTGTTACATAGACTGAAGTCGCGCGGTTAAGGGCTTCCTTGTCAAGGGCAGAACCCTCAGTTACATAGTAGGAAACATCTGCGATGTGAACCCCAAGCTCCAGATTGCCATTTTTCAGAGCCTTGATATGCACTGCATCGTCCAAGTCCTTGGCATCCGCACCGTCAATGGTAAAGGTAATCTCATCTCTTAGATCCAGACGGCCTTCCATATCCTTTTGAGACGGAACATCAGGCACACTTTCTGCTTCCTTGACAACAGCTTCTGGAAACTCGGATACAATGTCCATTGATTCCAAGACCTCAAGAACATCAATTCCGACATCTGTTGAGTGTCCCACCACATCGAGAACACTCGCGACAAAGAAATCATGTTTCTTGCTTGGGTATTTATCGATAAAGACCTTGAGAACTTCTGTTCCCTCCAGTTTAAGGGCTGGTTTCTTAACATAGATGGGTTGGCTGATTTTCTGATTTTTCGAACGGATATAGCCTGCATACTTAGGTTTTTCCTGATCCAGAACGATTTGACCTACAACAGTTGTCAAACTGTGTTCTAAGATATCAATAATTTTTGCTTCTGCTGCTGTTCCCTTATTGCGGTCAGCGACTTTCTTAATCACTACCTCAACGGTATCACCATCAATAGCATAGTTGACATCGTTTTTTCCTACAAAAAGGTCGTCCTCCTCGCCTTCCAGACTAACAAAGCCAAAGCCATTTTTATGGGCATGAAAAATCCCCTTGAGGGTAATCTCATGTTTTTTCTTAATTTCTAATGTCAGACTACCATCTTCTTCAAAGCGTATCTGATGCTTTCTTTCCATTAGGGACAAGGTTTTAATCAACTCACGAAAATCCTTGGAACTATCTTTTCCCAAAGCCTGAGCCAAATCATTAACAGTCACCTTTCCCTTATCTTGTAAATATTCTTTTATTCTATCTTTCATATTTTCTTTCTAGATTTTTTAATTTTCTTTTACTGTAAAACCTTCTCAAACATCCTTTCATACTCAATAAAAATCAAAGAGCAAACTAAAAAGCTAGCCGCAGGTTGCTCAAAACACCGTTTTGAGGTTGTGAATAGAACTGACGAAGTCAGCTCAAAATACTGTTTTGAGATTGCAGATGAAAGCTGACGTGGTTTGAAGAGATTTTTGAAGAATATAAAAACAAAAAGAGGCAAAGACCTAGTCCTGCCCATTATTTTCTTATCTACTTGATAATACCGTCAATGCTAAGGCAATGGCTAGCCAGAAAAAGACTAAAATCCCTGTCAAACGCTGCATCACAGCTTCGAAACCGCGTGCTTTACTGCGTTCAAACAAATCACCTGAGCTGGCATCAAATACATTGCTGGATTGGTTTTTAGTTGGTTGCATGAAAATCGCAATCACAATCACAACAGATAATACTAATAAAATGGTTAATAATAGGTTATACATATCAAACTCCTTACAATCCCTATTATTTTACCATAAAATCTACTTAGATTCAAGATGTAGGGTTACTTTTCTTTCCTTGGGACAATACTTTAAAACCTCAATCTTGTCTGGATGGGTTTTTGAATTTTTACTGGTTAGGTAATTGATACTGCCACAAGAGGAGCATTTGAGATTAATTTTTACTCGCACTAGATTTCCTTTACTTTTATTAGACTTCCTGCAAAACTA
>NZ_VMMT01000008.1:0-12062 GCF_013277355.1 Streptococcus sp. 1343 | reverse complement strand
GAGAATTTCGCTATTGTTATGGAGCTGTTGATGCCCATATTGGAAGATATCATGAATCAACTTCAAGATGTTATACAAGGACTGGAGAAGGAGGTGATAAAGTCCATCGTTAATCGGAGATGGACTAGAATGCTTTTTGAAAGCATATGAGTATTATATGCAATTTCTTTATAATAAAAAGACCGGATTGCTCCGATCTTTTAAAGTTCCGCTCTATGAAAATCAAAGAATAAAGTCTACAAGTTTCATATTTGATTTTCGGCGAGAGGAATTATTTAATTGCGCGTGATTGCAACCCTTCTTCTTCCAAGAAGAGACGGAATGGTACGAGTTCTTCTGCTTCGTATTTTTCCTTGAAGGCTTTGATAGCTTCTTCTGAGTGAAGTTTTGGATCCAATTCAAGTACTTCTACTGGAAGTGGACGGTGTGGAGTGATGCGAGCATCGATCACAATAGTTTTACCTTCTTTGTTGAGTTTAACAGCTTCTGCAACAACTGCATCGATGTCTTCGATACGGTCAACTGTAAATCCTACAGCACCTTGCGCTTCAGCGATTTTCGCATAGTCAGCATTAGAGAAGTCACAACCAAACAAGTGTTTGTTTGTGTCTTCGTATTTGTCCTTGATGAAGGCATATTTACCATTTGAGAAGACAACGTTGATAACTGGAAGGTCGTATTGAACGTTTGTGATAACGTCTGGGTAGCACATGTTGAATGCACCGTCACCCATGATGTTCCATACTTGGCGATCTGGATTGTCTTTCTTAGCAGCGATACCACCAGGAAGGGCAATACCCATTGTCGCAAAGAGTGGAGATGTACGCCACATGTTCTTAGGTGTCATGTGAAGGTGACGAGTAGATGTTTGAGTAGTGTCACCTACGTCGATTGAGTAGATAGCGTCTTGATCAGCATGTTTGTTGATTGCATTGTAAACTTGATACAATTGCAATTCACCCTCAGTTTTACCTTCGAGTTTGTTCATGTAATCACGCCAGTTTTGGTTGTTCTTCACGTTTGCACGCCACCATGGAGTAGATTCAACTGGATTCACTTTGTCAAGGATTGCTTTGGCTGCTTGACCTGCATCACCAAGGATTGAAGCGTCAAGGGCGTGACGTTTACCAAGTTTGTAAGGGTCAATATCAACTTGAATGAATTTTTCAGTGTTCTTGAATGCTTCGTAAACTTCAGCAAATGGGAAGTTTGAACCAAGGAAAAGAACTGTGTCTGCTTCAAAGACCACTTCGTTGGCTGGCTTCCAACCAACACGGTAAGCAGAACCTGTCAAACCTTCATAGTTCCATTCGAAAGCTTCAAAGTTTTTACCAGTTGTGATAATTGGTGCTTTGATTTTACGTGACAATTCAGTGATCACTTCACCAGCTTTAACACCACCGTAACCAGCATAGATAACTGGACGTTCAGCATTGTTCAAGATTTCAACAGCTTTGTCGATTTCAACTTCGTTCAAAGCAGGAGCGATAAATGAACGCTCGTATGAACCTGATCCATAGTATGAGTTTTCGTCGATTTCTTGGAAACCAAAGTTTACTGGGATTTCAACAACAGCTGGACCTTTTTTAGAGACTGCAGCACGGCAAGCTTCGTCGATTACTTTTGGTAATTGCTCAGCGTAAGCTACGCGTTTGTTGTATACAGCGATACCGTTGTACATTGGGTTTTGGTTCAATTCTTGGAAAGCATCCATGTTCAATTCATTAACTGGACGTGATCCAAGGATCGCTAGGAATGGAGTGTTATCCATAGCTGCATCGTAAACACCGTTAATCAAGTGAGTCGCACCTGGACCACCTGAACCAACTGCAACCCCGATTGAGCCACCGAATTTAGCTTGCATAACCGCTGCAAGAGAACCTGTCTCTTCATGGCGAACTTGCAAGAAGCGGATATCTTTGTCTTCAGCCAAAGCGTCCATCAATGAGCTGAGTGTTCCTGATGGGATACCGTAGATTGTATCTACGCCCCATGTTTTCAATACGTTAAGCATTGCTGCAGATGCAGTAATTTTTCCTTGAGTCATAGTGATAACTCTCCTTCAATTTTTTAGACTTGGAGAATACGATTACATAGAATTGGAAACGTTCTCCAAATTTTTACTATTCCACTATATCATATTTATGTTGACTTTTCTAAAAATCTGCTCAAAACTCTCTACTTTCTATTCTAATACAGTTTTGAAAGTGCTGCCATTCCTGTTTTATAACAAAGAAATCTAGTCATTACTTTTAGTCTATTTTACTAAAGTTTAGTAAGAGTGAACTAGTCAGAACAGATACAGAACTAAAGGCCATGGCTAGACCTGCCAATTCTGGAGTGAGCGCCAGTCCAACACCAGAAAAGACTCCTGCTGCAATCGGAATTCCGACGACATTGTAGATAAAGGCCCAGAAAAGATTGAGCAGAATTCGATTAAAGGTTTTCTTACTCATGTCAAAGGCACGCACCACGCCTAGGAGGTTATTGGTTGTCAACACTAAATCTGCCGACTCGATGGCGATATCTGTTCCAGCTCCCATAGCAATCCCCACATCTGCTACACTAAGGGCAGGAGCGTCATTGATACCATCCCCAACAAAGGCTACTTTGCCAGCCGCTTGTAGTTTATGGATTTCATGGGCTTTTTCTTCTGGCAAGACACCTGCAATGACCTCTTCGATTCCGATCTGATCGGCAATAGCACGCGCCACACCTGCATTATCTCCTGTCAGCATGACTGTTTTAAGGCCACGCTTTTTCAACTGACTGATGGCTAGCTTGGCATTTTCCTTGGGAATATCTTGTAGTGCAAGCAAGCCTTTGATTTCATTGTCAACAGCCAAGAACACAACTGTCTTAGCTTCTTTTTCTAGTTCTTCTAGTTTATCTTGATAAGTGCTAGAAATGTTCATGCCATCCAGCATTTTAGCATTTCCAAGCAAAACTTGTTTTCCATTGATTTGCTCTGAGACACCTTTTCCGTGCAAGGCTTGGAAATTTTCAACAGTGTGAAGCTCAAATCCAGCTTCAGTCGCTCGCTTGACTATAGCCTCAGCCAGTGGGTGTTGAGAAGCTTCTTCCAAGGAAGCTGCCAATCCAAGCACTTCTACTTCGTCGCCGATGATATCTGTGACCACAGGTTTCCCTTCCGTCAAAGTCCCGGTCTTATCAAAGACGATAGTTTGAACTTTCTGGATTTCCTGTAGAACCGTTCCATTTTTGAGGAGAACTCCCATCTTGGCACTGCGACCTGTCCCCACCATAAGGGCTGTCGGTGTTGCAAGTCCCAATGCACAAGGGCAGGCAATAATCAGAACTGCTACTCCATAGAGAAGCGAAGACACAAAGCTCGACCCAAGCACAACTACACTATCCCTGAGCAAGACGAACCAAACCCAAAAGGTCACAATCCCTAAAATGACAACTGCTGGGACAAAAATCCCTGAAATTTTATCCGTCAAGTCCTGAATCGGCGCACGACTTGTCTGAGCTTTCTTCACAAAATCCACAATCTGATCCAAAACAGTCTCTGAACCGACTTTTTCTGCTCTAAAAACAAGTGTTCCACTATTATTGATGGTTGAGCCAATGACAGTATCTCCAACTGTCTTGTCCACAGGCAGACTCTCACCTGTCACCATAGACTCATCAATACTAGAGACACCTTCTACTACGACACCATCAACCGCAATCTTTTCACCGGGACGCACTCGAATCAGGTCACCTACCTTGACTTGCTCCAAAGGGACTTGAACATAGCTTTCCTCACGCAAGACTTCTGCTGTTTTAGCCTGCAAGTCCAGCAATTTCTCCACAGCTTGGGAAGTATTTTTCCGCATTTTCTCCTCAAAAACGGCTCCCATAAGAACGAAGAAGAAGATAAATGCAGCACTTTCAAAGTAAACGGGGAGGCCAGCGAAGAGGGCAACTAGGCTATAACCATAGGCCACTAGGGTTCCCAGAGCAACCAAGGTATCCATGTTGGCATTGTGCTTTTTAAAACTAGCCCAAGCACTTTGGATATAAGGCCCACCTGCTACTAGCATAATCGGTGTTGTGGCTAAAAAGGTTCCCCAACGCAGGACTTGGTGACTAATTCCTCCTGTCGACATCCCAATCATGAGAATCACAAGAGGCACAGTAAAGATACTGGTAATCCAAAAACGCTGTAAAAGTGATAGAGATTTTCGAGTCTTCTCAACCACTGTATAGCTTCCTTTTTGCATCTTCATACCACAAGAAAATTCATGTTGGCCTAATTCTTGAGGGGTAAAACGAATGACTTTCTCCTCATCTACGCCGATTGGTTCCAAGATGCCTTCTTCCTCAAAAAGAATTTCCTTATAACAGTTTGAAGGAGTCACACGATGAAAGGTAATCTCAGCTGGAATTCCCTTTTGAAGCTGAATATGGGCTGGATGATAGCCTTTGTCTGCCGTGATACGGATTTTTTGAACACCATTTTCAAGACTTGCTTTTACAATTTCAGTCATATCATTCTCCTATTCTACAATCATCTTACCGTGCATCATATTCATGCCACAAGAGAAACCATACTCTCCAGCCTGCTCAGGCGTGATTTCCACTATATACTCTTCCCCCATAGGTAGGTCCGCATGTACACCAAAATCTGGAAAAACAATTTGATCCAGACATGGTGAAGGATCCTTGCGGTCAAAGACAATGCGGGCTGGCACTGATTTCTTGAGAATAATCAACTCAGGCGTATAGCCTCCCATGACTTCCACTCGAATCTCTTGGTAGCCCTTTTTTTGCTGGGCCTTTTGTCCAGATTTTTCAGGCTTTTTGAAAAACCAAAACAAGATAAACGCGATAAGGGCAATACAAATAATGGTTACAATACTATTTAACATGACGTCTCCTTTACATACAATTACATTTTACTTCTGTCACAGCGTTTGATTTCTTCTCAGAAATCACAGCTTCCAAGTCTTCTAAGTCAGCCTGAGTAAAATCACATTCAGTAATCAAATCAGCCAACAAGTTCTTAATCCTACGGGAACAAACCTTGTCCTTGATATCTTGGACAAGTAAATCCCGACTTTGATCCAAAGTTAAAAGGGCTGAATAGACAAAGGACTTGCCTTCTTTTTTCCGAGTCAAACACTCTTTCTCAACCAGACGAGCCAAAAGAGTTTGAATGGTTGACTTGGACCATTCGAACCGCTCCGCCAGAACCCTGATCAAATCCGTACTGGTCTGCTCCCCCTGCATCCAAATAATCTTCATGACCTGCCATTCTGCATCTGAAATCTGCATCATCACACCTCCAAAATCTACATTTGTCAATTATGTTTCTTAGTATACTCCTAAAGTCTACATTTGTCAATTATGAAATCAATATTTTATTTGAAAAATAGGATTTTAATCATTTGAAAAACGATTTGCAGTCAAATATTACTATATAAACAATAAAAATATGCTATACTAAAGAAAAAAGAAAACAACCACTAGGGGTGCGTAAAGCTGAGATTAACGACTGTTAGACCCTTTGACTCAATCTAGGTAATGCTAGCTGATGGAAGTGGAAATGATAATGGGGACTAGCAGTCTTCTATTGCCTTCCTGAAACAGATTAGCTTGTTCTTAAGAATACAAACTTCAGTTGGTTGGGAGGTTTTAGATGACTTATTTACCCGTTGCTTTGACCATTGCAGGTACTGACCCTAGTGGTGGTGCTGGCATTATGGCTGACTTAAAGTCGTTCCAAGCTAGAGATGTCTATGGAATGGCTGTTGTAACCAGTCTTGTCGCTCAAAATACCAGAGGTGTTCAATTGATCGAGCACGTTTCTCCTCAAATGTTGAAAGCCCAATTGGACAGTGTCTTTTCTGATATTCCACCTCAGGCTGTAAAAACTGGGATGTTGGCAACTACCGAAATCATGGAAATCATCCAGCCCTATCTTAAAAAGCTGGATTGTCCCTATGTTTTAGATCCAGTTATGGTAGCGACTAGCGGAGATGCCTTGATCGACTCAGTTGCTAGAGACTATCTCAAAACAAACCTGCTTCCCCTTGCAACCATTATCACGCCAAATCTTCCTGAGGCAGAAGAGATTGTTGGTTTTTCAATCCATGACCCCGAAGACATGCAGCGTGCTGGTCGCCTGATTTTAAAAGAATTTGGTCCTCAGTCTGTGGTCATCAAAGGTGGCCATCTCGAAGGTGGTGCTAAAGATTTCCTCTTTACCAAGGATGATCAATTTGTCTGGGAAAGCCCACGAATTCAAACCTGTCACACCCATGGTACTGGATGTACATTTGCTGCAGTGATTACGGCTGAACTAGCCAAGGGAAAGAGCCTTTACCAGGCAGTTGATAAGGCCAAGGCCTTTATCACGAAAGCCATCCAAGACGCCCCTCAACTCGGTCATGGTTCTGGCCCAGTCAACCATACAAGTTTTAAAGATTAAGAAAAAAACTCTCTAGTTCCCACTTTAAGGGAATTAGAGAGTTTTTATACTCTTCGAAAATCTCTTCAAACTACGTCAGCTTCTATCTGAAACCTCAAGGCAGGGCTTTGAGCAACCTGCGGCTAGCTTTCTAGTTTACTCTTTGATTTTCATTGAGTATTAGTTAGGAAATAATGTCATGCAACTTTGTTAAAAAGGCTTGCGTTTTTGCCTCAATATCTTCTGCCTGCATCAAATCACGCACTACAGCTACACCAGCTATACCCGTGTCCATAAGCTGATCAATATTCTCTGATGTCAAGCCGCCAATAGCAACTACTGGAATGGCGACCGTTTGGCAAATTGTTTTCAAGGTCGATATCAGAGTAATGGGCGCATTTTCCTTGGTGGTGGTTGGGAAAATGGCTCCTGTCCCCAAGTAATCTGCACCTGATTTCTCCGCTTCCAGAGCTCTTTTAACCGTTTTAGCGGTGACACCGAGGATTTTTTCAGAACCCAAGACTTTGCGAGCTACCGAAACCGGTAATTCATCATCTCCGATATGCAGACCTGCTGCATCAACCGCAAGACAAACATCCAACCGATCATCGATTATCAAGGGTACCTGATAAGCATCTGTTATTTCCTTGACTTGTTTTGCCAGTTGATAATATTGATGGGTTGTGAGATTTTTTTCTCGCAATTGGACTATGGTAACCCCTGAACGGCAGGCCGTCTCAACTTTTGCAAGAAAGCTTTCCACGGAATCTTGATAGCTATTGGTTACCAGATATAGTCTAAGTGCTTCTCTATTCATAAACCTCTCCTTTGATGGCATCTAGCCAATTTTCATCTCTTTTTAGAAGCGAAAGCTGATTGAGTACTTGGTAACGAAATTCTTGCAATCCCATTCCTGGAACAACTATTCTCTCAGCAGCGATATTAAGATAAGAGACTGCTAAGCAAGAAGCTTCAAAACCAGTCTTTCCTTGGCTGAGAAAAACGGCTGTCAAGGCTCCAACCAAATCTCCTGTTCCTGTTATCCAGTCTAATTCTGCACAGCCATTCTCCAATACAGCGACCTGATTCTTCGAAACGATAAGGTCCTTGGGGCCTGTGACTAAGAATGACATACCTGAATAGGTCTGACACCAGTCTTTCAAGACTTGAAGTAAATCCTCCGTTTCTTGATCTTTAGCACTCGCATCGACCCCAACGCCGTGGTGTTTTAAGCCAACAAGACTTCGGATTTCCGACATATTTCCTTTAAGGACCGTAGGTCTATGGTCTAAAAGGTCTTTAACTAAGCTCTTACGAATAGAGGAAGCCGTTACGCCAACCGCATCTACTACCATTGGAAGAGAAACTTGAGCTGCATACGAGGCTGCCATGCGGATTGCTTTTTCCTTCTCAGCTGACAAATGCCCCAAATTGATGAAGAGAGCCTGACTTTGCTTAGTAAAATCAAGAACCTCACGGGGATCATCTGCCATGACAGGTTTGCATCCCAGAGCCAAAATCCCATTTGCCAGCATCTCACAAGAAATCTCATTGGTCATACAGTGAATAAGAGAACTCGTTTCCAGAGGAAAAGGATTTATCAATTCCTGCATCATTCTATCCTTTCACCAAAGAAATATCCCTGCACTTTTTTAAAGAATTCCTGCTTGATTAAAAATCGAAAAGCAATAAAGGAAATCGCTGTACCAATCAAGGTTGCTCCGAAAAATCGAGGAGTGTAGATAAACCAGCTAAGCTTAGCAGCCGATCCTGTAAAGAGTACCATAACAGGATAGGAAACAATAGAACCAATAATACCTGTTCCCACAATCTCTCCTAGAGCGGAATAATGAAATTTTCGACCATACTTATAAAAGAGACCTGCCAGGAGGGCTCCAAAAGTTGCTCCTGTAAGAGCTAAAGGTGGAATCCCTTGAGTTGTCATACGGATAAAAGCTGTCACTGTAGCCATAGCCAAGGCATAAACAGGTCCCATCATGATTCCTGCTAGAATATTGACTACACTGGACATCGGTGCCATTCCCTCAATCCGAAAGATAGGTGTAAGGACTACATCAAGGGCAATCATCATAGATAAAATGGTTAATTTGTGAACTTGTAATTGGTGCTTTCTCATGTTTATTATTCTCCTTTTTCTAAAGACTGTAAATCGCTCTTCCATGTCTGGTGTTGGTAGGCCATTTCCCAAAACTTGGCTTCCATATGAACACTGATGTGGAAGGCATCTAGCATTTTTTTCTTGTCTGTCTCATCACTTTCGCGATAGAGTTGATTGACCAGCGCTCCCTCCTCTCTGATCTGTTGCTCTAACTCATCCGTAATATAAGTTTCAATCCATTGTTGGTAGAGAGGATTTGGTGATGGTTTAAGATTAAGTGATTTGCCTATATCATGGTATAACCAAGGACAAGGTAGCAAACTTGCAAAGGCAATGCCCAAGTTTGGCTCTGCAAATTGCCGATAAATGTGAGAAATGTAATGATAGCAGGTGGGAGCGATTGGATGTTGCTCCATTTCCTGGTCGCTGATTTCCAATTCCTTGAAAAATTGTTGGCGAATAAATAACTCACCCTCCACTAAACCCTGAGCATTTTGTTTCAAGAGTCTTTTCATCTCTTGGTTTGAAGTCTTATCAGCCAAAAGATGATAGATTTCTGAGAAGGCCTTCAGATAGTAGGCATCCTGAATCAGGTAATAGCGGAAAATGGCAGGTTCTAAATTCCCCTCTTGTAATTGTAAAATAAAGGGATGATGAAAGGAAGCCTGCCAAGCTTCCTTGGATAATTCCATCGCAATATCTGTAAATTCCATAATAACTCCTTTATAAAAATAGACTGGTTTGAAGCAATAAAAAGAACAGCAGGTAGATGAATATTGTCCTTTTAGGAATATAAAAAGTCCGATAGCTATTCTTCAACTGTACATGTTCGTCATATCCATGAGCAGACAGAGATCTCAGGTAAAGATGGCGCCACCTAAAGACTGTCATCAGAACCTTACTGTAAATCAAGGGCGACCAAAAATGCAGTTCTTGACCACGTAATAGGCAAGCTTCTTTGAGAGACTTGATTTCTTGCTGAATAAGGGGGAAGGAATTGAATACCACAATCAAGGCATAGGCCCAAGAACGTGATAACCCCTTTTGAGCCAAGTACAAGAGAAGCTCTTTTAGGGCAATAGAGGAAACAAAGACAAGACCAATACAAACAGTCACGAAGGCCCTCGTTCCAAGTATGACTGCCTGCGAAGCATCCCCATGTAACTGAACTGCCCAGTAGTTGGCAAAGGATGGCAAAATAGCAAGTAGAATCATCCAAGCCAATACTTTAAATCGCCGGTAATAGAGCATAAAGAGAATACAAAATGCGACTACCGAGAGATTCAGAGCAATCGAAGGAATGAAAGATGTTTCCAAGGATAAAATCAGCAAGAAGAGACTGATAATCGGTGTCTGGGTTGCTACTTTGACCATACTATCTCACCTCCCCTTGAGTATTGCTACTCTGAGATGTGAGTGGTTTGGCAATGGTCACTTCTTTCACATGACTGAGACCCTGACTAGTCATCTCAATCCAATAATCAACCACAGAGATCAAAGGATCTAAACGATGGCTAATGATCAAAAAACTTCTTCCTTGATTCCTCTCCTCCACAATCCACTGACAGAAATAATGGCAGGCTCTATCATCCAAACCTGCAAAAGGTTCATCTAGCAAAATCACTGAAGCCTTACTGGTCAAGATGGTCAAGAGCTGAAGAATTTTTTGCTGGCCACCACTTAATTGATAGGGACTCTTATCGAGTGACTGCTCCAAATCAAAATATCGTAAGGCTTGAAGAATACGCTGATTTCTTTCAGAATCAGGTCCATCTAATTGAAGTTCCTCTCGCAGACTGACTCGGATAAACTGCTTCTCAGCTTCCTGAACAATACTCGTCAGTTCACGGTACAAACTCTTTTTCTTTTTCAGGACTGTCCCCTTCCAGGTAATGCGTCCCTTATACTTTTGAAATTGAAGAATAGACCGAAAGAGGGTTGATTTCCCGACACCATTGTCACCCAGGATACAGGAAATTCCTTGGTAAAATCTGAAATCAATAATCGAAAAGAGGGAGCGCTTATCCAGCTCACAAGTCATTCGATCCATATGGAATAGTTCTGAGCTAGAACCAACTTTCTTTGAAGCAACCTGTATCATCTCAGAGGAAGGGATTTGAAACACTTCCCTTAGTTGTCCGTCTCTTAGCTCCACCATATGGTCGATATAGGCTTCATAGTCTGATAAATCATGGTCGCACAGGATGACTGCCTTCCCATTAGAGGCTAACTCTTTTAGAATCTCCAATATCTCGATTCTGCTCTTGCGGTCAATGGAAGCGAAGGGCTCATCCAAGAGATAGACCCTAGGATTCATGGCAAAGAGGACAGCCAAAGCAGCCTTTTGCTTTTCCCCACCTGATAAGTGATGGATGGGACGGTGCAAGATCTTCTCACAGCGACATTGTAGAACCACCTCTGCTATTTTAGAATCAATTTCCTGAAGGTGATAGCCGATATTCTCCAAGGTAAAAATCAGCTCCTCAAACAAATTCTCCATGGTAAACTGATGATTGGGATTTTGAAAGAGAGTACCAACCGTTTGGACACGTTCGATGATAGAAAGCTGACTGACTTCGCTCCCATCTATCAGTACTTGACCGCTATAGGGAAGAGAACTGACTTGGGCGATTATTTGAAAGAGACTAGATTTTCCTGAACCACTGCTCCCAACTAACAAGGTAAAGGCTTGCTCATGAAAAGTAAAATCAATCGGTTCCGAAAAAATTGGGGACTGAATCTCCCGTAATTCCAGACCCATCTATGCTTTTCCTCCAGTTGCAAACTGATGATAGAGTTTGACAATGGCACGAACCAAGATGGTACAGAAGAAATAAACAGAAATAAAACGTACCACAAGCAAGGAAAGGACAAACGGAAGGGAAAAGGCATAGTAACCTAACTTAATGTATTCATAGACAAAGCTAACAAGCGTAATCCCAATACTATTGGCAGTTAGAGAGAGCCAACTCTCATAGCGATTCTTGGTTACGATAAAACCAAGTTCACTTCCCAAACCTTGAACCAAGCCAGACAAAAGAGCGCCTAGACCGAATTGGCTACCATAAAGGACTTCAGCAAGCGCAGCTAGTACTTCTCCAATCGTTGCACTTCCGACTCTCGGAACAAAGATGGCAGCAATGGGCGCAGCCATACACCAGAGACCGAAGAGGATTTCATTGGCAAAGGCCTGCAAACCAAGAGGTGTTAAGAGTAGGCTGAGAATATTATACACATATCCTGAACCAACGAAAACCCCACCAAAAAAGATAGACAAGAAAGCAAGCAAGATAACATCTTTTAACTGCCATTTTTTCAACATAAAAAACTCCTTTTTTAAAGAAAAGTGGGGCACTCAAGAAGACCGACCTAAATACTTTGTATAGCAGATTGAATTTAGAACAGTACACAAGAATGCTAAAATATTTCTAGAAATTAATTTGAATTTTCTAATTGATTTGTTCGCATCTTATTTCAATCTACTATATCATCTTCATCCAGTTTCGTAAAGTCATAACCACCCGT
>NZ_VMMT01000079.1:0-15923 GCF_013277355.1 Streptococcus sp. 1343 | reverse complement strand
CGTCTTGGTCTCATTTTCTCACCCCCCTTTCAAATGTGGTATAATCAAAATAAAACGATTGGAGAAAAAATATGTCATTTGATCTTTCTAAATTAAGCCTAGGCAGTCGCTTCGCAGGCAATTCAAAAGCATTTCAATGCCCTGTATGTTCAGGTTTCTCTTCCCATTTATGGACTTATAATCCTATTGATATCAATAGAGATTACAAAGAATCTATCAAATTTATTATAATTGCACAATGTCAGGCTTGTAATCAATTTTCTATTTGGATAACAAATGAAATCCAAATAACGTATGGCTCCAGGATAGTATTAAACACAAGCGATGCAACGTCGACATTAATTTTCCCAAATGTTGCCGAAGGAGTACCTAAACCTAATAATGATATGCCTGATGATGTGAAAGAAATCTATATTGAAGCTGGAGAAGTTCTAAATATATCGCCTAGAGCTTCTGCAGCTCTATCCCGTCTAGCTATTGAAAAGCTTGTTGCTCATTTAAACGCACAAGGTAAAGATTTAAATACCCAAATTGGAAGTCTTGTCTCTAAAGGAATGCCAATAGAAATCCAACAAATGCTAGACAGTGTTAGAGTAATAGGGAATAATGCTGTACATCCAGGTCAAATAGACATAAAAGATAACAAAGAGTTAGCTTTATCATTGTTAAGTTTTATCAACTTGATTGTAGATAATCGAATCACACAACCTAAAAAAATTCTAGACATATATAACCTATTACCTGATTCCTACCGAAATTCTATCGAAAGAAGAGATAATTAATCTTTCTCAAAGATTAATACATTTTCTTTGTCCCAATACTGAGTTACAACTCTAATCGGATCATCTTCTGTTCCTTTCCCCCGTTTAAATGTAACTTTTATTAGTTCAACAATTTCAACACTTTCCATTTTTCTACTCCTTCCCTTGTTTATCACATCGGCACTTCACTATCTGACGAATAGTAAAAGATACAATCACAAATCCTGCTAGGATTATCAATCCAGTTTCTTCACTCATTGCTTTTCACGGCAAATGATGGTACACTATCAAGTAGAGGTTGGGGCGTCGCCCCTTTCTCTACTTTTTGTTTTGAAGCTTACGTTTGTGTTCTAAGATTTGTTTGTGCCACAAACGTGCTTCTCTGATTAAGCCTAGTGCCAAGATGACGGTTGCAGTGTCCTTGGTTGCTAGGCTTTTTATGATGTGTTCCATCATTTGCCTTACCTCCTTTTCCTTAAGCTTGATTATATTATACTGCGGTTTAACCGCAATGTCAAGTGTTTTTTACGTTTTTTTCGCGATTTTTTATTTTATTCTTTACTTTTTTGCGTTTTTGCCGTAAAATATACTATATAAGGAGGGACGGAAATGACAGTCGAAAATAAAGAAATTTTTGCCAATAATCTAAGTTTTTACATGAAGCAAAAAGGGGTAGACAGAAATACATTATGCGCAGACTTGGATTTAAAATACACTACAGTTCGTGATTGGCTGAAAGGAATAACTTATCCTCGGATTGGTAAAATTGAACTTTTGGCAAACTATTTTAATATAAATAAATCTGACCTTATTGAAAACAAGATTTCTACCGCACAATCAGACTCCCTTTTAGAAAAAATTACAAATACAGCTCGAAAATTAAACACTGACAATAAAAAAATCGTTCTTCGAACCTCTGAGGAGCTTTGGGAGAGTCAAAACGAAGAAGAAACGAAGATAAACGAAGTATCGGAGAAAGTTCTCGACTTGTACCAAGTTGAGGTTGTATCTGAGACAGCCGCAGCTTCTGGATTTAACTATGGATTTGGGTACGACGATACAGACAGAGAGACTATAGAGGTTGACCAGCAACCGCCACGTCACGACATTGCGACTAAGGTCAGCGGAGACTCCATGCAGCCTGACTACCAAGACGGAGATA
Source organism: Streptococcus sp. 1343 (assembly GCF_013277355.1). NCBI lineage: Bacteria > Bacillati > Bacillota > Bacilli > Lactobacillales > Streptococcaceae > Streptococcus > Streptococcus sp. 1343. The sequence goes on along the minus strand of NZ_VMMT01000079.1, from coordinate 14,000 downwards.
TTCTCTATTTAGTAGACAAAGGACTGACCACCTACAACGGAGACCTAGCAGTTATCGCATACGGAGACCGTTCTTACTTTAAGAAGATCTATACCGAAAACGGACGCTTACGCCTCGTATCACTCAATGACAAGTACGAAGACATCATCCTAGACTTCCCACCAGCCGAAGACACGCACATCAAGATTTATGCAGTTATCGGGGTGTATAGAGGGGAATAAATGACAATACAAAATAAACAGATTTTAAAGGCTTCAAAAAACTTTGAGAAAGTTCATTCAACATTTAAAAATAATAATAAATTCCGATTTTTGCCTAATTGGCTAGAAAAAGAATCTAATCTATTCTTGTCAGAAACACAAAACACTAGCAAGAGTTACAATGTTCTGAAACGTGGTTCTTTAATCTTTGTAGATTTTGGAATCAATATTGGCTCTGAATTATCAAATAGACACTGGGCTGTTGTCCTAAATAAAAATGATTCTCCAAAATCAAGGAATCTGACGGTACTTCCAATTAGTTCAAAAGAAAAAAAGTTTTCTGTTATGATTGACGAAGTTATACAGCAAAAATCCAAAAGATTCTTATTACCTATTCTTGACAAAATTGGTTTTGATTATTTTTCGATCATTCACTATGCACTTACAGAAATTACTCCTTTTGATTTAGGGAGTGCAGAAGAAATATATCAGGAATTTTTGATTCAATACGGAGATGCTTACAATTCAGAATCAGCTAAAGAAATCTATGACAACGGTGCAGGGATGGAAAAAGTGGAAAACACTAATAGAAAATTAAAAGATCTTGTTAACCATTATCAACGATTTAATAAAATTTCCTACGCAAAATGTGATCAGATAAAAACGATTAGTAAAGACAGAATTATTTACATAAACGAACTGGATCCTTGCGGAAAAATCAAGGTTAGTGACGAAACTTTAGATAGAATTGACGAAAAATTAAAAGAATTGTACTTAAAAAATTGACATTTATAAAAGTTTACTCTATAATTAGGTTACTTAGAGGTTTACCCTCATATTTTTAAACTTTGAGCCTTTGCGCTCCAGGGAAGTAGCTTAATTGTTACTTCCCTTTTTGAGTTATAAATACTTGAAATAAACAAAAACACCCCCATATTCGCCAATAGCAACCTCATCCCATAGGTCTATTGTGCAAAATTGATATTTTTTGAAAATTATATTACAATACAGCTATCAGGAGTTTAGCTCCATAAAGTTTAGGTTTGGATTTTAGATCCATAACGTGATGGTAGCCGTATTTGATACGACTACTTTTCTTTTCATATTCTAGTAAACATAAGTCGTTAAAATAAGTTGACGTTTGACAGAAATTAAAAAAAGAAATACACTAAGAATGTAAAAAAGCCTTGTTCGTCAAGGATAAAATCGTCTGGTGTACTTCTAAGAGGTACACCTTATTTTATTATCTGACGAGCTGCCAACTGTTTCCATTTTGGAAACAACTCAAAAAAATCCCCACACTCGCAAAGTTTGGCGACTCTGAGTGTGAGGATATCCAGTATAGTAAAAGGCATTAAAAGCCCTCTTTACTATACCCATTTTATCAAAAAAGTGAGGTAAATACAATGTGGATGGAAGAACTTCCCAACGGAAAATACAAATTTTTTGAGCGATATAAAGATCCATATACTGAGAAATTAAAAAAAGTTTCAGTCACGATGGAGAAGAAAACTCCCCAGGCAAGAAATCAATCTGCTATCTTGTTGCAAGAGAAGATAAATAAAAAACTCAGCACAAAACAAGTAGAAAGCATTACATTTGAAGAAATCTATAACCTTTTCTATAAATCATGGGCGCAAACAGTAAAGGAATCAACAAAACATAATTGTAAATCAGTTGATAAGAAGATGAAGGAAATCATACCATCCGATACCATACTTGCTAATCTTGACAGGCGTTTTCTTCAAGAGGCTATTGAAAAAATTATTGAAAGCAACGGATATATTACAGCTAAAAAAGTACGGCATAGGCTCAGAGGTATCTTTAATTACGCTGTTCAATACTCTTACATTGAAAACAACGAGGTCGATTATACTACGATTCCTCAAAAACCAAAGACTTTAGAAGAACTGGAAAAAAAGCGTAACAACTTTCTCACCATGCAAGAAATAAAAGCGCTTATCGATGTCCTTAATCGTCGAGAATATCACCAAAAGTACGCTGATATGGTTCTTGTGCTGGCATTAACTGGTATGAGATATGGTGAGTTAACTGCCTTACAACTGAAGAATATAGACTTTGAAAACAACAAAATTGAGATCACAGGTAATTTTGATTCAGTAAACAAAATCAAGACGCTACCAAAGACTACAAATTCAATACGGACAATCAAAGTATCAGAGAGTGTCATAGAAGCTATTCAAAGACAAATAGTACGACTTAGCGAACGTTTCCAGCCATTGTCAAGCGATGATTATATTTTCTGTTTTGAAAAATGGAATCAACCTACAACAATAGCTTGCTTCATACAGATATTAAAAAAATATGGAAAACAGGCTAAAATAGAAAAAAACTTATCTAGCCATATTTTTAGGCATTCTCATATTTCGTTTTTAGCAGAGTCTGGCCTTCCAATAAAATCAATAATGGATCGAGTTGGACACTCAAATGCAAAGATGACTTTGGAAATCTATTCTCATACTACTGAGGATATGGAGGATAAACTGGTCAATAAATTAGATACTATTTTTTAATTCTGCCCCTTGGTTGCCCCTTTTTGATTTCACAACACAACAAAACCCCTTGAAGATATTGATAATTCAAGGGGTTGCTTTATATCGTTATAATTCATCGGCTATCTTATTGATTTTTCTGAGTCTGTGATTGACACCACTTTTTGTAAGGGGATTGCTGAGGCTATCTGCTAACTGCTGGATAGAGTAGTCTGGGTGCTGAATCCGCAACTGCGCTACTTCCTGCAAATCCACTGGCAGATTTTCTAAGCCCATAATATCTTTTATTTTACTGATATTGTTAATGGTCTTCATGCTGGCAGAAACTGTCCGAGCGATATTAGCTGTCTCGGCATTATTAGCCCGATTGAGGTCGTTACGGGTTTCTCGCAAAATCTTAACCCGCTCAAAATCATCCCGTGCCTGCATGGCTCCGATTACTATCAAGAAGTCCATAATGTCTTCTGCTCGCTGGAGATAGGTCACAGCCCCCTTCTTGCGCTCAAGCACCTTGGCATCCAGTAAAAACTGTTGGAGAAGGGAGGCAATTCCTTGCGCGTGGTCCAGATAAACAGAACTGATTTCCAACTGGTACTTACCTGATTCAGGGTCACGAATACTTCCATTTGCCAAGAAAGCACCACAAAGATAAGCACGACCTGCTTCCTCATCCGATAAAATCGCCTCATCAATACCTGTTTCCAGGTCAAAGAAAGAGTCTGCCAAGTGCAAATCACTTAACAAATCCTGCACCTTTTCATCTGTAAAAACGGTATAGACCCGATTCTTGCGAAGATTGCTCCGTTGGTGGTGACGAATTTCCGATTTGATTTCATAGAAATGGAGAAAGGACTCATAGAGGTGACGGGCCAGTTTGGCATTTTCTGTCACAACTGACAAAGTCAAGCCCGAAGTCGAGAGACCGATGCTACCAGACATTTTGATAATGGCAGATAATTCATACCGGCTCAGATGGTGTTGACCTAGGATTTCTTCTTTTACTGCTACTGTGAAACTCATTTTCTCACCTGTATAATCCGCATCAACTCATCCACAATCAAATCTCCATCGTGGAAGGCACCGCCATTTTCCAGACGAAGGAAGTTGGATGAAATCACGCGCGGAACTTGCTTACAAAGACCAGCAAAATCATGTTCCACCTGGACCAAGTATTCATCAAAGCGATTGGAATTCATGTATTCTTGAGGCACTTTTTCGATATTCACCAAGACCGTATCGATAAAAGGTCGGCTAAGGTGACGATGCAAGACTTCCACGTGATCACTATCTGTAAAGTGTTCTGTCTCCCCACGTTGGGTCATAATATTGCAGACATAGGCGATTTCTGCCTTGGTTTCCAAAAGCGCCTGCCCGATTTCCTTAATCACGATATTGGGCAAAATAGAGGTAAAGAGAGAACCAGGTCCGAGGACAATCATGTCACTTTCAAGAATGGTCTGGACTACTCGACGGCTGGCCAGAGGTGTATCATCGTTGAAGGTATTGGTTACATAGACATGGTCAATCATGCCTGGATGGTCTGCGATATGACTCTCTCCAGCCACTTCTGTCCCATCTTGAAAGACTGCATGCAAGGTCAAAGGATGGTCGCTGGAAGGATAAATCTTCCCAGTTGTATGGAAAAACTTGCTCAATAACTGCATGGCATTATAGGTCGAACCCTGCATTTCTGACAGACCTGCAATAATGAGATTGCCCAATGGATGGCCAGCAAAGGCTCCGGCATCCTCGGAAAAGCGATACTGAAAGACTTTCTCATAAAACTTAGGCATATCCGACATGGCCACAAGGACATTACGAAGATCACCTGGCGGTGTCAATTGCTGCATATTTTTTCGGAGTTCACCTGATGAACCACCATCATCCGCCACCGTTACGATAGCAGCGATTTCCACATCTTTTTCACGCAGACTTTTAAGAATGACGGGGATCCCAGTACCTCCACCAATCACCGTTATCTTTGGTTTTCTCATGAACGGTTTACCGTTTCCTTTCTCCGGTCTTTGTCGCGATGCCCTTCATTAACAGGCCAATTCTTGGATAAGTCCTGCGCCAAGCGTTTAGCAAAGGCCACACTACGGTGTTGTCCACCTGTACAACCCATGGCAATGGTCAAAACAGACTTCCCTTCCTTTTGGTAACTTGGCAAAATCGGCTCAATCAAGGCCAATAAATGCTGATAAAAATCTTCTGACTCAGGATGATTCATGACATAGTCATAAACAGGTTCATCCACACCCGTTTGGTTTCTCAGCTCTGGAAGGTAGTAGGGATTTGGCAAAAAGCGCACATCAAAAACCAAGTCTGCATCAATTGGGATTCCATATTTAAAGCCGAAAGACATGACTTCGATACGGAAAGACTGGGCTTGTTCTTGATCTGAAAACTGCTCTGCAATGGTTTTACGTAGCTCACGAGGAGTGAGTTCAGTTGTATCCACCACATTTTGGCTCATATTTTTCAAAGGCGCCAAGAGCTCACGTTCCAGCTTGATTCCATCCAAAATCCGACCATCTGCAGCTAGTGGGTGACTCCGTCTGGTTTCCTTGTAACGCGCGACCAATTCCTTATCAGCTGCATCCAAAAAGAGAATTTTAAAGTCCAGTTCTTCCTTGTTTTCCAACTCATCCAAAACAGTTTGAATCTCCGAGAAGAAAGAACGGCTACGCATATCCACTACCAAGGCCAACTTAGGATCGTCTTCCTTTGTTTCCACCAACTGCAAAAACTTAGGCAAGAGAGCTGGCGGCATATTATCAATAGTAAAATAACCCAAATCCTCAAAGGACTGAATGGCTACAGTTTTGCCTGCACCACTCATTCCTGTCACAATCACCAAGTGAAGTTGTTTCTTTGTCATCTTTTTCTCCTTATATCAAAAGAAGTTTGGCAACACCAAACTTCAACTAGCTTATCCAATCTCTGCGATGACTTCGATTTCGACTTTTACATCACGAGGAAGACGAGCTACCTCTACTGCTGAACGAGCTGGGAATTCCTCTTTAAAGGCCGTTTGGTAAACCTCGTTAAAAGGAACAAAGTCGTTCATATCGCTCAAAAAGCAAGTTGTTTTGACAACATGGTCAAAGTCAGTTCCTGCTTCTGCCAAAATAGCACCGATGTTTTTCAAGACTTGTTCTGTCTGTTCTTGAATCGTTTCTCCAACGATTTCTCCAGTTTCAGGAGAGAGAGGAACTTGACCACTAGCAAACAAAAGGTTGCCAACGATTTTTCCTTGAACATAGGGTCCGATAGCCTTTGGAGCCTTGTCTGTATGTATTGTTTTTGCCATTTTCTTTTCCTCACAATTTTTCTAAGATTGCATCCCAAGCCTCATCCATTCCTGCCTTGCTGACAGATGAAAAGAGGATAAAGTCGTCACTTGGGTCAAAGTTTAATTTCTTTTTGATTGCTGATTCGTGCTTGTTCCATTTACCACGAGGAATCTTGTCCGCCTTGGTCGCAACGATGATAACCGGAATCTCGTAATACTTGAGAAATTCGTACATCTGCACATCATCTGCTGACGGGTCATGACGGAGATCCACCAAACTGACCACTGCACGAAGATTTTCTCGAGTCGTTAGGTACTCCTCAATCATGCGCCCCCACTTTTCACGTTCCTTTTTGGAAACGCGGGCATAGCCATAGCCAGGCACATCCACAAAGCGCATCTTGTCGTCAATGTTAAAGAAGTTGAGCAACTGAGTTTTCCCAGGTTTCCCTGACGTACGAGCCAGATTCTTACGGTTCAGCATGGTATTGATAAAACTAGACTTACCAACATTTGAACGCCCTGCTAGGGCAATCTCTGGCAGTTCATCCTGCGGATAATGAGACTTGTTGGCTGCACTGAGCAAGATTTCAGCATTATGTGTATTGATTTCCATAGTCACCTCTAGGCTGTTTCCAAGATTGGTTTATCCGTTCCATCGACAGCTTCTTTTGTGATGCGAACCAATTTCACATTTTCCTGACTCGGTACTTCAAACATGACATCTAGCATGGTTTCTTCGATGATGGAGCGAAGACCACGCGCCCCTGTCTTCCGTTCGATGGCCTTATTGGCAATCTCTTGAAGAGCTTCGTCGTCAAATTCCAACTCGACATCATCATAAGATAACAAGGTTTGATATTGTTTGACCAAGGCATTTCTTGGCTCTTTCAAGATACGAACCAAGTCATCAATCGTTAATTGCTCAAGGGCTGCAAAGACAGGCAAGCGTCCAATCAACTCTGGAATAATACCGAATTTTTGAATATCTTCTGCGATGATTTCTTGCATGTAAGAGCTGTTTTCATCAATTGCTTTATTATTTTGACCAAAGCCGATAACCTTTTCACCCAGACGTTGTTTGACAATTTCTTCAATACCATCAAAGGCACCACCCACGATGAAGAGGATATTTTTAGTATCCACTTGAATCATTTCTTGTTGCGGATGTTTGCGTCCACCTTGAGGCGGCACGCTAGCAACAGTTCCCTCGATAATCTTGAGAAGGGCTTGTTGCACCCCTTCACCAGAAACATCCCGTGTGATCGATACGTTCTCGCTCTTCTTGGCAATCTTGTCAATTTCATCCACGTAGATAATCCCACGCTCTGCACGCTCGATATTAAAGTCAGCAGCCTGCAAGAGTTTAAGGAGAATATTTTCCACGTCCTCACCCACATAACCAGCCTCAGTAAGAGCTGTCGCATCCGCAATCGCAAAAGGCACATTCAAGCTCTTAGCCAAGGTCTGGGCAAGGAAAGTTTTCCCTGAACCAGTTGGGCCAATCATCAAAATGTTTGACTTCTGCAAATCCACATCTTCTGACTCCTCACGCGTATCGTGGAAGTTGATACGTTTGTAGTGGTTATAAACCGCCACTGCCAAGGCACGCTTGGCACGATCTTGACCGATTACATAGTGGTTCAAGATATGGAGGAGTTCGATTGGTTTTGGCACCTCAGACAAGTCTGCCAAGACTTCCTCAACCAATTCTTCTCGAATGATTTCCTGAGCCAACTCCACGCATTCATTACAAATAAAAGCATTGTTCCCAGCAATTATTTTTTGTACTTCTTCTTGGTTTTTGCCACAAAATGAGCAATAAACCATCATATCATTTTTTCTATTTGTAGACATGATTTCCTTCCATTCTATACTGTCATTCTATCTAAAATAAGGTCATGTAAAAAGCATGAATACTATTGACCAGATTGGTAAAGGCATTTAACCAAAGGAGGATAGAAAGCCCGTAACGCTTTTTACGAAAAGCCTGTGCTCCTGCCAGAAGGCAGATGAAACACAGAAAAGCCGTGAATAAACCAAATAAACTCCGTTCCATTAGACTTCCTTTCTCTTGTGATATTGGATGGTAAAATCATAAGGATTCTTCTCATCTTTGGCGTAGAATTTGCTTGAAACTGTCTCAAAAAGAGATAAGTCAAACTCCTCAGGAAAATAGGTATCTCCCTCCACCCGAGCATGAATGTGAGTGACAATTACTTCATCTAAGTAGGGTTCAAAAGCCTGAAAAATCTGCTTCCCACCGATAATGTAGAGATTCTTTTCTTGAGCCTGATACCAGTCGAGAACAGACTGGACGTCCTGAAAAGTAGCAACCCCATCTATCTTTTCTTCCGTGTTACGTGTCAAAATCAAGGTCTCCCGTTGTGGAAGCAAGCGACGTCCCATCCCATCAAAGGTTACCCGCCCCATCAAGATAGCATGATTCAGAGTTGTTTCCTTGAAATGTTGCAGTTCTGCTGGCAAATGCCAAGGCAGACGATTATCCTTACCAATCACACCCTCTTCATCCTGGGCCCAAATAGCTACGATTTTCTTAGTCATGCTTCCATCCTTTTTACTGATAGTACTATTTTATCAAAAAACTCAAAAAAAGACTGGTTTGGAATAGCTTACAAAATAGAAAAAATCTGTAAGAAATTTCCTACAGATTTATCTATGTTGCCTTGTTTCTTACAAACCAGGTGCTTGTCCAAGTTCTGCGGCAAGCATCCAGATTGTTTTATCCGTTTCATTTTTAGCGTCTGAGAAGATACCATTTGTCACATCATCACCTTCTTCATCAGTAACATCCAAACCTTTTTGGAAAAGTTCTGACAAGTAACGGTAGATAACAAGGACACGTTCCAAACTTTCTTCAACATTGCGGTATTCACCAGCTTCTTCTTCGATTTCACTGTTTTGAAGGAACTCTGTCAAAGTAGAGTATGGTTTACCACCGAGTGTAATCAATCGTTCACTGATTTCATCTAAATGACCATCAAGAGCATCCATGTACTCATCCATTTTTGGATGCCATACCATAAAACCGCGTCCACGCATGTACCAGTGCACTTGATGCAAAGCAACGTGGGCTACGTACAAATCAGCAACAGCTTGATTCAAAACTTCCTTTGTTTTTGCCAATGCTACTGGCGCTGCTTTTGTTAATGTTGCGACATCTTTTGCTGCTTCTTTTTTCAATTCTACCATTTTATTTTACCTCATTCATTATTTTTATGTAACCACTTCTTAATGATTACTACCTTAGTATACTACTAAGGAAAACCAATAGCAAGCAAAATAACCCACATGAGAAAAGTTGCAATAGACTGATAATTTAAGAATTCTTTAGAAGACGAAAAGAGGGTTGGATGCTTATAGTCAATGGAAATCCATCAGCAAACTAGGAAACTAAACCCAGCTTGACCAAAGCACAAGTTTTGAGGTCGCAGGTAGAACTGACCAAGCTGATGTGGTTTGAAGAAATTCCCCAAGACTATAATAGATTGAAATAAGATGTAACCAAGTCGATTAGGAAAGACAAATGAATTTCTAAAAATGTTTTAGCAACCGCAATGTTCTGGTCTATATTCAATCTACTATATAATACTCTGCGAAAATCTCTTCAAACCACGTCAACGTCTCCTTGCCGTAGATATAGTTACTGACTTCATCAGTCTTATCTACAACCTCAAAACAGTGTTTTGAGCAGCCTGCGGCTAGTTTCCTAGTTTGCTCTTTGATTTTCATTGAGTATAAGATTCATTTCCGAGCAAGTTCTTGAATTTACTCGAGGATAAACTATCATAAAACAAAGAAAAAGAGGGTGCTACTATCACATCCCTCTTTCTAATCAGAGCTTAATACCAAACGCTGACATCTACGCGCCCTTGGATTCCTTTCATGTATTCAGAAGAGGTATATTGCCAACCTTTTTCTCCTGAATAATAAGGGTTTTCCCATTCTAAAGCATTCGTATAGGCCGCTACCCAGTTTACATGTTTTAAAATATCTGGGTGTTTTAAACGCGTCTGTAATAAACTACGATAGCTATAGACATACACATTTTGATAACCCGCCTGCTTCATCGTCTCCATGTACTTGTTGATAATCTTAACCCAAGTACCTGTATCATTCGGAGCACGCTTACTTTTATTCACATACTCCCAGTTCTCAACATCATAGTAGATAGGGTAAGACAAGTTCATATTGTATTTCTTCAGAAGTTCAATGGTCTGTTCAGCATCATTCTCAGCATCAGTCTCATTTTCAGCATAGGTATAGAGATAGACGCCATAAGGTATTCCCAGACGGTTTAACTCCTTAATGTTATGCGCCAATTCCTTGTCTTCTTTACCGCTATAACCTAGACGAACAATGACACCATCTACTTCATTTTCATCAATAACCTTTTTCCAATCATTGATACGGCCATTGTGCTCACTAATATCAATAACTTTCTTAGCATGTTCGGTTCCAACTTGTTCTTCTCTATTATTAAAGAAATAGCGTTTACCATCTCTGTGAACCCAGCCGACATTCAAATCTTTCTTTTCTTTGAGCTCACCAGAGGCCGCAAAGATATAGCGAGCGCCATCCATAATCACTTCATCAGTCGCCATGGCACCACTTCCAGTCAAATAGTAGTTGCCTTGCCACTCATTCTGAGCCATATAGCCCCACTTCTTGAAATAGTACCATTTGCCGCCCACTTTTTGCCACTCTTGGTTAGCATAAGTTCCATCGGATTTGAGATAAAAATAAGCAGAATAGGCTGGATCATAAAGCCATTCATTTTGCATCATGGCACCTTGACCGTTCAAGAAATAACTTCCTTGCCATTGGCTTTTAGCCATGTAACCCCACTTCTTGAAGTAGTACCACTTATTTCCAATCAATTGCCATTCTTGATGAGCATAAGCCCCATCTGACTTGAGATAAAACCAACTCTTGTAATTATTATCATAAAGCCACTCGTTTTGAGCCATATAGCCACCTGATTTCAGGTAGTAATTGCCCTGCCACTCATTTTGAGCATAACGACCGTCTGATTTGAGATAAAACCAAGCTTTGTAGTTATTATCAAAAATCCATTCACTTTGAGCTTTAGAACCATCAGCCTTTACATAATAATCTCCATCCCAGTGGGCAGAGACACTGTTTCTCTGTTCATTGCTACTAGTTGATGAAGTTCCTGTTGATAGACTAGATTTTTCTGAAACTGTGCTTCCACTTGTTTCATCTGCCGCAATTCCTGAAACTCTTACGCCAAGTAAGCAAAGGCTTGCTAGCCCTATACATACAATTTTTGTTTTCAATCTTTCCTCTCCTATAAAAAATGGAACAGGCACCTGAATGCTGTTCCACCTAGCTTTTGCTACTTACTGATTATTTTACAAAGTCAAGCAAAGCCAAGAAGCTTTCAGCTTCAAGTGACGCACCACCTACAAGGGCACCGTCAACGTCTGGGCAAGCCATGTATGAAGCAACGTTTTCAGGTTTAACAGAACCACCGTATTGAACACGAACTTTGTCCGCAACTTCTTGACCGAAGTCAGCAGCTACAACGTCACGAACAACTTTACACATTTTTTGTGCGTCGTCTTGTGAAGCTGATTTACCAGTACCGATAGCCCAGATTGGCTCGTAAGCGATAACTGATGCAGCAACTTGTTCAGCAGTCAACCCAGCCAATGCAGCAGATACTTGAGCACCTACAAACTCAGCAGCTTTACCAGCTTCGTAAGTTTCAAGTGACTCACCACAACAGATGATTGGAAGCATACCGTTTGCAAAGATTGCTTTTGCTTTTTTGTTGATATCTTCGTCAGTTTCATGGAAATAGTCACGGCGTTCTGAGTGACCGATAACAACGTAGTCAGTACCGATTTCTTTCAAAACTTGTGGGCTTGTTTCACCAGTGAAGGCACCTGCATTTTCAAAATAGCAGTTTTGAGCAGCAACTTTAAGGTTTGAACCTTTTGCCGCAGCAAGAACTGTTGTCAAATCAAGAGCTGGAGCAGCGATACCTGCTTCAACAAGATCTGATGAAGGAAGTTTTGACGCAACTGCTTCAACGAATGCTTTAGCTTCTTCTGGATTTTTGTTCATTTTCCAGTTACCAGCGATAAATGGTTTACGTGACATTTCACATACCTCTTTTTTCAATTTATTTTCTATTTATTTTATCACAATTAGACACAGCTTGCAAATCTTACTCGGATTTCAAGCCTGCTGATATGGATTAATCCTTCCAGAGATCCATAGCATTTCTGAAATCTGCCGATACCTGTGTCAACTGAGGATTGCTTGCTTCTCTTTCTGCCCGCTTAGCCTCGATTTGAGCCACACTTTTGATACCTTCATGTCGCCAGTTTCTCAAAATCGCCTGGATGTACTTCCAGTTTGGTTTTCCATTCAAAACAGCTTCACGAAGAGCTTCCTTAATCAAGTCAGCACTGGTTCCATCTTCCTTTAGTGTCTTCATCAAATCCTCAATCTCAAAAGGCGTCAACAAGCGTCCCAACTCCTGCTGGAAGGTTTCCACCAAATCCTTAAGATGATTTTGAGGTATCAACTGGTCTGAACTCGAAGCAATAGCTCCAAGCAAGTCATCCAAACGTTCCAAAGCCAAACTAGCATCAAAAAGCAATTCGATTTCGCCATTTAATTCGATAGTACGATACTGGAGAAGTCCCCTCTCCGTCAGATTGGAAATGGACTGGTTGACATCCGAAATTTCCTTGCCAATCCTTTCAGCAATCTGGCTTGGCGACATTTCTTCTAAGCCTGTCGTATTTTGCAAATAGAAAAATTGCCAAACCAGAAAATCGTCGCTAGAAGGAAAGAGTTCCTTAAAATGCAAGAGCAGGGCACTCGGTAAAACCAAGTTCCCTGATTTAAAAGCGTCTAAATATGTCATAATTCCTCTTATAAATACCCAAATGCAGATGCATCATCTTCTATTTTTCTCCAGTCAAAAGGGGTTTCCTGATAGACTGCATAATTTACCCAGTTACTGAAAAAGAGGGCTGCCGATGAAGACCAACAAAGACAAGGCGTCTGATTGACATCATCATCCTTAAAGTAATTTTCTGGAATATGAGGATCCAAACCTGCATCACGATCTCGGAAATATTCATTTGCCAAGGTATCACGGTCATATTCCAAATGCCCAAAACTATAAATTTCACGCAAATCACGACTAGCCAAAATCGAAACCCCAACCTGAGAACCCTCTGATAAAATCTCGAGATTGGTTTTGTTTAAGACCTCTTCCTTAGAAATCTCCGTGTGCCGAGAATGAGGGGAAACATAGCTATCGTCAAAGCCTCTTAAAAGAAGGTGCCCTTCTTTTAAAGTGTCCTGAGGATAAATACCCGATAACTTACTGTCCATCTGGTATTTTTCCACTCCATAACGCAGATAAAGACCAGCCTGAGCCCCCCAACAGATATAAAGGGTCGAATAGACATGGGTCTTGGACCACTCAAGCACCTGGCTAAATTCCTCCCAATAGTCCACTTCCTCAAATGGTAAATGCTCAACTGGAGCACCCGTGATAATCATCCCATCAAAATACTCATCCTTGACTTCAGGAAAGGTTTTATAAAAGGTCTCCATGTACTCTGAACGAGTTGTTTTAGAACGATGGCTCTCCATATAGAGAAAATCAATATCCAATTGCAGGGGCGTATTAGCCAAATGGCGCAACAACTGGGTTTCTGTGACCATTTTCTGTGGCATGAGATTTAAAATTAAAATCTTCAAAGGACGGATATCTTGGTGGGCCGCACGTTGATCATCCATGACAAAGATATTCTCTGTCCGTAAAATCTCAACAGCTGGTAATTTTCTATCAATTCGAATCGGCATAACCCTCTCCTAACTGTACTCTTTCAGAAATAATTGCATATGTTTGAAACTCTTCGAGAATCTCTTCAAACCGCGTCAACGTTGCCTTGCCGTACGTATATGTTACTGACTTCG
>NZ_VMMT01000078.1:0-7714 GCF_013277355.1 Streptococcus sp. 1343 | reverse complement strand
TGTTTTGAGCAACCTGCGGCTAGCTTCCTAGTTTGCTTTTTGATTTTCATTGAGTATAAAATACAAGAAATACCTCGATTTTGAAGTCGAGGTATCTTTTTTTACATTTGCACAATCTTGCGATAGCTTCTTGAAGTAATCATGAAAATCAACACATAGGCGATGAGGAAGATAGCGCAGATAGCGCAGATAGACAAGGTCACAATCAACATCATAGTCGTATCTATTACACCAATCACTTTTAAAATCAGACTAAGCATATGGTAGGCAAAGGCGAGATGTATGAAGGCAAAGAGCAAAGGAAGGAAGAAAACAGTTAAAACCTGTTTGTTGATGGTTTGCTTAATTTGCTTTTTATCTAAACCGACTTTCTGCAAGATAATAAAGCGCTCACGGTCTTCATATCCTTCAGAAATTTGTTTGTAGTAGATGACCAGAACGGTTCCGATCATAAAGATAATGGATAGGAAAATACCGATAAAGAAGACACCACCAAAGAGGGCACTCATCTGAGAACGAGCATCTGCTAGATTGCTACCATAAACATAGCTATCTTCTGTGTTTAATTGAGCATTAAACTGATTGAGGTATTTTTCATACTCTTCAGCGACCTTGAGTTGTTCTTCTTCACTGATATTTACATTCATACCGCCGTAAAACTGATTATAGATAGCCGAATCTGGGAATTGATCCAAAAAGGATTGTAAATCAGGTACAACAAGGTAATTGTAATCAGCAGTCAAAATATTAAACTGATTTGGGACATGGTTGACAATGAAATCTTTATCAAATTCTTCTTTGACAGAAAATTGATGATCATTTAGAGTTAGAGCTTTCTGTTCTTTAACTCCCTCATTCTTTGCAAAGAGTCCGACCTCATTTCCTGAAAGAGACAGTTTTTGACCAGTCATATTTTCATAATCTTTTTGGTCAAATACCATGAAAACTGTTGTAGGTTGAACACGATTTTGTCCTTTTTCAAAAATAGTTAACTTATTTCCTTCTTGGTTTGCAACACCAAAGTAAGTATAACGAATCACTTCTTTCTCTTTAATCTTATAACCTTTGTCACTTGCAAACTGGCTCAAGAGTTTGTCTAAATCTTCTTTTTCAACATTTTGTCCTGAAACCCCAAAATCATGAGGATTTAGAACTTTTTTAAAGGATTCTGCGGAATTGAAAATGCTTGTCGCTGCTGACATGGTTACCAAAACCATTGTTGACAAGATAGCGATGGTTGCTAGTCCAACCGCATTTTTCTTCATACGGAAAATCAAGTTGGAAACAGAGATGAGGTTATTAGGTTGGTAATAGTATTTCTTATTTTTCTTTAAGATTTGTAGGAAGACTGTAATCCCTGCATTAAACAAGAGATAAGTACCAAAGATAACCAGCAAAACAGCTATGAAGAAGGTTGTTAAGGCTGTAAGAGGATCTTTTACCGTAAGGGCAAGATAATAGCCAATCCCTAAACTAATCGAACCAAGAATCGTTTGGAGAGGTAGGAAACGACCTTTTTTCTCACCACTAGCTTTCTCACGTGAGAGCTGAAGGGCATTCATACGGGCGATTCGAAGAGCATTCAGGAACATGAGACCTAGGAAAATCAAACCGAAGACAACAAGTACTGTAATGACAACTTTCATCTGGAAGGTAGCGACTAGTTCTACCTTTAATTTCATCAGTTTGAGCAAGAAAGCAAAAATCAACTTGTCAAACAAGACCCCAATACCAATCCCTGCACCAACAGTTAGAATTCCAAATAGCACCAACTCCTTAAAGGTCATACTGATTAGATGGCGCTTTTCCAATCCCAACATGCCATAAATCCCCAGTTCCTTGGAACGATTTTTCATGACAAAACTATTGGCATAGAGGACGATAATGGCTGACGCAAGGGTGACGACAAACATACCAAATCCAAGTGTAGCCTGAATGGTTGTTCCTCCACGGATTTCCGCAATCTTTGGATTGAAGGTTAGAGAGTAAAAGAGATAGGTGACGGTGACTGCCAAGAGAACAGCCAGCGCAAAAGGATAGTAGAGCTTGCGGTTTTTAATCAAGTTCGATACCGCTAACTTATTAGTTAATCGAAACATACTAATTCACCTCGCTTGCCATGACAGTCAAGGTATCAGAGATTTCTTGGAACATCTGACGCTCTGTCTTCTCTCCACGGTAGATTTGATTGTAAAGAATGCCGTCCTTGATAAAGAGTACACGTTTAGCTCTGCTAGCTGCTGCTGTTGAGTGGGTTACCATGAGAATGGTTTGGCCGCGCTCATTGATTTCATCAAAAACATCAAGAAGAGCTGCAGAGGACTTGGAATCAAGGGCACCTGTTGGCTCATCCGCAAGGAGAATTTCAGGTTCTGTGATGATGGCGCGTGCTACTGCTACACGCTGTTTCTGACCACCAGAAATCTCGTAAGGGTACTTCTCTTGCAATTGGTTGATACCTAGATTCTCAGCTGTCACCACCAATTTCTTCATCATCTCCGTAATAGGTCTTCTTGACAAGACAAGCGGAAGCAAGATATTGTCCTTAACAGAAAGAGTATCTAGCAAGTTAAAATCTTGGAAGACAAAGCCTAATTTTTCACGACGGAAGCTAGAAGCCTGGGAATTTTTAATGGTTGCGGTGTCCGTTCCATTAAGATAAACCTGCCCACGACTTGGTTTATCCAGCATAGCTAGGATATTGAGAAGAGTGGATTTACCAGAACCAGACTCACCCATGATGGCAACGTAGTCACCTTTTTCCACGGTAAAGTGAATATCCTTGAGGGCTTCTACTTGGTTGCCCTGAAAACGAGTTTTATAAATTTTTTGAACGTGTTTTACATCTAAAAGTGTCATGAGAATCTCCTTTCTTAATATCCCATTAAATGAAATGTTGCTTGCATCATAGCGCATCCCAGTTGAACACGCTCGATATCTTTGTGGCTTGGTTTTCTTGTTTTCTTCTGTAAGATTTGTTTCATGATGTTACTCCTTTGTTCTTTATGAGTCTAGTTTACATCAAAAAAAGACCTCTTGCCATAACCTAACCTTACAAAAAGGACTTTAATCTTACATTTTTGTAAGATTGGGGGAAATGTAGGCAAAATTACTTATAAAATGATTTGATTTCCTATTTTTAAAATTGTAAAATATAAGTGTGAAAAGGCTTACTTTGGAAAGGGGGAATCGGAACTATCATTTGAGTAAGCTTACCTAGATAACATGCCATTAAATTCAACACTTTCAAATCGAACTACCTATAAGGAAAGAAGGTGCGCCTTAATGAAACACAAAGAATATATACTCATCGGACTTCTCTATCTCCTCTCTCCATTCATCGGTCAACTCTTAGTTGAAAAAACATACTTTATCGGTACAGAATTTACAGCTACTGCTTATGCTATTTGCTGGTTATCAGTTGTTATCAGCATCCACCATTTTTCCAAAAATGTATTGTCTCAGCATGAAAAATAGATTAGAAACATGAGTTCAAAAGAATGCTTTTAGTTTGTAGATGAAGCTGGAAAAATATTATTAAAAGTAAAAAAGCTTTAAATCAAGCAGTTTAGACTATTGATTTAAAGCTTTTTGCTTATTCTAAATCTTTTGTAAAACCTCACCAAAACCAGCCTTCATTATCGTCAATGGCTTGGGCTTCTTTGCGTTTGCGTGGGCCTGTTCCGTACATTTCTGCTTCGATTTCTTCCTTGGTTGGCATGACAGAAGCTAGGATGATATAGATAATCACACCAAGTCCAAAGTTTGCGACTGTAAAAATAGCAAATAGAAAACGAACAAGGGTAACATCAAAGTTCCACTTGTCTGACAGACCTGCCAGAACTCCTGAAATCATGCGATTTCGTCTCATTTTATAAAATTTACTGTTCATGATATTTCCTCTTTCTGCTAGGTTAGACATAGTATATCACGGGTAGGCTCGGCTTTCATCAGTCCTCAGGCTGATTTACTAGTAGCAACTTTCCTCGACAAACTCCACAGCGATAGCGTTTGGTATCAATCCTTCGCTTGCGCTGATAAGTTTGCTGGCAGGATTGGCAACGATAAAGCTTGATTGGCTTGGAGTTTCTATTTGGCAAGGTTGGCACAAAGCGTAATCCATCCACTGCTTCCAAAAGTTCCTTAAAATCCCGATCCTTGTGTTGATAGCCCTTCCCTTGAAAATAGAGGTGATAATGACAGAGTTCATGTCGGACAATTTTCCTAAAAACATCCAGACCCAGTTCCTGATAAACCTTGGGATTAAAATCCAAATGCCCATCTTTGGGGAAAAATCGCCCACCTGTCGAACGTAGACGCCTATTCCACTGGGCATGATGGATAAAAGGTCTGCCGAAGTCTTCTAGCGAAACCTGCTTGACGTAATCAGTTAGATTCATCTGGAGCTAGGAGCGACAGATTGACTTTTTCACGTTCAGTATCAATTTTCTTGACCCAAACGGTCACCAAATCTCCAACTGACACCACTTGGCTAGGATGTTTGATAAATTTGCGACTCATGTGGGAAATATGAATGAGACCGTCCTCGTGAATTCCAATGTCAACGAAGGCACCGAAGTCAACGACATTACGCACCACACCCTCTAGCTTCTGCCCAACCACTAAGTCCTTGATATCCAGGACATCTTGGCGAAGCATAGGTGCGTCAAAGGAATCACGGAAATCTCGACCTGGTTTGAGAAGATCTGCAATGATATCTTTAAGAGTTTCGGGACCAAGGTCTAGCCCTTGCGCCATTTCCTTGACTGAAAGAGACTTGAGTTTGCCTTGGGCTTCTTCATTCAGGTCCTTAATGTCCAAGCGTTTGAAAAGTTCCTTAACGGCAGCGTAATTTTCTGGGTGAACTCCTGTATTATCAAGAATATTGCTACTTTCAGGGATACGAAGGAAACCAGCTGCCTGTTCAAAGGCCTTAGCCCCCAAACGAGGAACTTTCTTGATTTGGGAGCGTGAAGTGATTTTTCCTTCTTCTTCACGGTATTTGACGATATTTTCAGAGATGGTTTTATTGAGTCCAGCTACGTGTGAAAGAAGAGCTGGGCTGGCTGTATTGACATTGACACCGACTTGGTTCACCACGGTATCCACGACAAAGTCCAGACTTTCAGACAGTTTCTTCTGACTGACATCATGCTGGTATTGACCGACACCGATTGACTTAGGATCGATTTTGACCAATTCAGCAAGGGGGTCCTGCAAACGACGGGCGATAGAAATAGCAGAGCGTTTTTCAACGGTCAAGTCTGGAAACTCCTGACGAGCAAGTTCGCTGGCAGAATAGACCGAAGCACCACTTTCATTTACGATGACATAACTAACCTCAGGAAAATCTTTAAGAACTTCCGCCACAAAGGCTTCACTTTCACGACTAGCAGTACCATTTCCGATGGCAATAATCTCTACACCGTATTGACCAATCAAGTCTGCCAAATCTTTCTTGGCTTCTTCGATTTGACGAGCTGATGCTGGTTTAACAGGATAAATGACCTGAGTTGTCAGCATTTTCCCAGTTGCATCAACGACAGCTAGCTTGGCACCTGTACGAAAGGCTGGGTCAAATCCAAGAACCATGCGCCCTTTTAGAGGAGCAACCAAGAGAAGATTGCGCAGGTTGTCAGAAAAGAGTTGAATAGCTCCCTCTTCTGCCTTCTCGGTTAATTCTGTACGAATACGGCGCTCGATAGCAGGCAAGACCTTTTTCTTAACGGATTGCTGAACAACTTCATCAATATAAGCATTTTTCACCTTGAAACGAGTAGCAAAAAAGGCAAGAATACGGTCCGTCGCATGTTCAAAACCGATCTTCAAGACACCTAGCTTCTCCCCACGATTGAGAGCCAAGGTACGATAGCCTTGCATAGTTCCAACTGTCTCTGAAAAATCATAATAAATCTGAAAAACCTGCTTTTCATCAAGACTTTCATCCTTGGCTTGAGAAGTGAGTTTAGAGTGTCTCAGCACTTCCTGATAAGTCATAGAACGCAAGGTCACATCTTCCGATAAGGCTTCGACCAAAATATCAACTGCACCGGTCAAGGCTCCCTTGCCAGTCGCAAATCCTTCACAGACGAACTTTTCAGCTTCTTTCTCCAAGTCAACTATATTCTGCAAAATCAAGCGAGCAAGAGGAAAGAGTCCAGCTTCACGGGCAATGGTTGCCTTGGTACGACGCTTTTCCTTATAAGGAAGATAGAGTTCTTCAACGTCTGCTAATTTTTCGGCAACTAAGATAGCTTCTTCCAATTCCTTGGTCAACTTACCTTGTTCTTGAATCTTAGCTAAGACAGCTTCCTTACGGTCATTGAGATTTGTCAGACTTTTATCCAAATCAATAATAGCCTTAATCGCCACCTCATCCAGACTACCAGTCATGTCCTTGCGATAACGCGCCATAAAGGGAATAGTCGCCCCTTCAGCTGTCAAACTTAGAACGGTATCAATTTGCTTTAACGTCACTCCCAAATCCTGAGAAATTTTTTCATATTTTTTATCCATGAAACTATTATACCACAAGCTAAACATTTTAAATTAACTCGTAGAACATTTAAAAAATATGTAGGGAATAGATTTATATGCTACAGCGCAATAACTTGCACTTAAAGAGCATTGCCACCTTTTTTAACCAAGCCATGATATCAAAAGTATTTAATGGATTAGACATAATAGCCAGTTCTGGAAGATGTTCCTGACCTGGAATAACACATTGATTTTTCAAATTTTTATATGGACGATTGACTAAAATTAATTTATTAGAATAAGGAAGATTATCCATCTTATTTAAAATTTCTTCACTAGCTGAATCTTTATTATCAAATTTAAAATATAGATTATCCCAATTTATGCGTTTTTTCTTTTTTCCCACTTAGTCCGTGCTTCTTCAATACTAGAATAATGTAGAAAATGAATATCTATATCCCCTAAGTGCCCCAAAGGATAAACTTCATGGGTCCAGCTCGGTGAAACAAGTTCCTCTTCGAAAACAAGTTCTTGTTCCATATAGTACCGAAAATCCTTTGTAAGTTTATAATAATCATCAGGAAGAATAAATAAACCAACAAAAGGTGTTCTATATTGGCTTTACAATAATAACTTCTATATCTTTAAATGTTTGTCTATCAACTATTAATAAAGACTCTAATAAACTATTTTTATCTCCTTGATGTAATAAAATAACACTGATTAAGCAAGTCAATTTTACTACCTCCTATAATTTTCTGATAATGATTTTCTTCTTATTTCAATTATATAATCATTTAGTTTTAAAAAAGCGTTCCAAACATTCAAAAATAGTTGGGACTTCCCTTAATAAATCTGTTACTTTCTTTTTCAAGATAGCCCATGCTTGCTCAATAGGATTCAAATCTGGTGAATAAGGTGGTAGAGGTAAGAAAAAGTGTTTATCTTGGATGCAGAGTTCATCCAAAATGTTCTTGGGATCAAAACTAGCATTGTCCATGACAATAACATGAGGTGTCTTCAAAGCAGGTAGGAGTTGCGTTTTGAACCACTCCACAAAGAAATCGCTTGTCATGCTGTTCTTGTAAATCATGGGAGCTATAAACTCTCCGTCTACTTGTCCTGCAACAATTGAAGTTCGCTCAAAACGACGTCCGCTAATCTTTTCATAGACTTTCTCCCCTCTAGGAGCCCCTGCATAAGGACGATAGAGGTAACGGTCGATTCCTGTTTCATC
>NZ_VMMT01000077.1:0-13783 GCF_013277355.1 Streptococcus sp. 1343 | reverse complement strand
ATATGGAAGTCGCTTAGCTCTAGGGAGTTTAGCTCAGCTGGGAGAGCATCTGCCTTACAAGCAGAGGGTCAGCGGTTCGATCCCGTTAACTCCCATTTTAGCGGGTGTAGTTTAGTGGTAAAACTACAGCCTTCCAAGCTGTTGTCGCGAGTTCGATTCTCGTCACCCGCTTTGAACTTTGTTCTTTGTACCAAGTTTTAACTTGGGCGCGTAGCTCAGGTGGTTAGAGCGCACGCCTGATAAGCGTGAGGTCGGTGGTTCGAGTCCACTCGTGCCCATAGTGTTTAGTCCATTACTAGAGAATTGAAACATTATCTTTTCACTAAGAGGACACGGGTTTGTTCCCGTATAAACTATTTTGGAGGATTACCCAAGTCCGGCTGAAGGGAACGGTCTTGAAAACCGTCAGGCGTGTAAAAGCGTGCGTGGGTTCGAATCCCACATCCTCCTTTTATATTAACGCGGGATGGAGCAGCTCGGTAGCTCGTCGGGCTCATAACCCGAAGGTCGTAGGTTCAAATCCTGCTCCCGCAATAAGGCTCGGTAGCTCAGTTGGTAGAGCAATGGATTGAAGCTCCATGTGTCGGCGGTTCGATTCCGTCTCGCGCCATTTATATATTTTGGAAGGGTAGCGAAGAGGCTAAACGCGGCGGACTGTAAATCCGCTCCTTCGGGTTCGGGGGTTCGAATCCCTCCCCTTCCATTTTACGGGCATAGTTTAAAGGTAGAACTAAGGTCTCCAAAACCTTCAGTGTGGGTTCAATTCCTACTGCCCGTGTTAATAGAATTATGGCGGGTGTGGTGAAGTGGTTAACACACCAGATTGTGGCTCTGGCATGCGTGGGTTCGATCCCCATCACTCGCCTATTTTATATTATTGGGGTATAGCCAAGCGGTAAGGCAAGGGACTTTGACTCCCTCATGCGTTGGTTCGAATCCAGCTACCCCAGTTACTATTTGCCGGCGTGGCGGAATTGGCAGACGCGCTGGACTCAAAATCCAGTGTCCGCAAGGACGTGCCGGTTCGACCCCGGCCGCCGGTATAGTATAGCGTTAGGAACGTAGTTAATCTTCGTTCCTTTTTTGTATTATTTTTGGTATAATAGTAGTTATTCAAATTTTATTTAGATTAAGAAAGTGTAGGGGAGTATGTCTTGTTCTATCGATTTATTAAAACATCGGTATTTGAAAAATATTAAAGAAAATCCTGAATTGTTTGTCGGAATTGAGTTGGAGTATCCTGTTGCAAGTTTAGAAGGGGATGCTACAGATGTTGAAGTTATAAAGGATCTATTTCATTATTTAGTTTCTACTTTGGATCTCACCGTAGCAAAGGTAGATGATTTTGGCAATCTGATCCAGTTAGTAGATCCGATAAGTCAGGATGCTATTTTGTTTGAAGTTTCCTATACTACGATTGAATTTGCGTTTGGTAAGGTTAAAGAGATTCAAGAGGTAGAGAATCGTTTTAATAATTATATGAATGTAATTCAGAGAAAATTAAGTGAATCAAATCATGCTATTGTTGGCTGTGGCATTCATCCTAACTGGGATAAGAATGAGAACTGTCCAGTGGCTTATCCACGCTATCAGATGTTGATGGATTATTTGAATTTGAGTAGAAATATTATTAAATCAGATTTACATCATTTCCCTGAATATGGTACTTTTATCTGTGGGAGCCAGGTTCAGCTGGATATTTCAAAAACCAACTACTTGCGGGTGATTAATGCTTTTACTCAAATTGAAGCGGCTAAGGCTTATGTATTTGCCAATTCTGAGTTTACAGGTGCGGATTGGGATACAAAAATTTCAAGGGACATCTTCTGGGAAGAATCGATGCATGGCATCTATCCAGAGAATGTTGGGGTTAATACTAGACTTTTTGATGATGAAGATGATTTTTTTGACTATCTCGATCATTCTGCGATTTTTACTGCGGAACGTGATGGACAAACCTATTATTTTTATCCCATTCAGGCTAGGGACTATTTGGCTACATCTGAAATCCAAGCATATGCTCTTAATGGGGATGAGATTCTTATTTACCCTCAAGAGAAGGATTTTGAAACTCATCGTAGTTACCAGTACCAAGACTTAACGACTCGAGGAACAGTTGAGTTTCGTAGTGTGTGTACTCAGCCTCTAGATAAAACCTTCGCTTCTGCTGCCTTTCACTTGGGATTATTAGTTAATTTAGATAAGTTAGAAGCTTACTTAGAAACAGCACCTTTCTTTAAAGAATTTGGGCGAAATTATAAATTTTTAAGACGACAATTTTCTAAGAAAAAGCTTACAGATCAGGAAGAAACTGCGATTATTGGATTTTCCAAAGACTTACTCCTGCTAGCCGAGGAAGGACTGAAGATGAGAAATAAGAAAGAAATGACCTACCTACAGCCTTTGAAAGAAGAATTGAGCCTATAATTTCTCTTACTAAAGGGAGAATTTTCTGAAAAATCATGATATAATGGAAGAGACTATAGATAAAGGATAGAGAGTAATGACATTAGTTTATCAATCAACGCGTGATGCCAACAATACAGTAACTGCTAGCCAAGCTATTTTGCAAGGTTTGGCGACGGACGGCGGTTTGTTTACACCGGTTACTTATCCAAAGGTAGATTTGGACTTTGACAAATTGAAAGCTGCTTCTTATCAGGAAGTTGCTAAGATTGTTTTGTCAGCATTTTTAGATGACTTTACAGCTGAAGAGTTGGACTACTGTATCAACAATGCC
This sequence comes from Streptococcus sp. 1343, assembly GCF_013277355.1. NCBI lineage: Bacteria > Bacillati > Bacillota > Bacilli > Lactobacillales > Streptococcaceae > Streptococcus > Streptococcus sp. 1343. The sequence continues at coordinate 11,043 of NZ_VMMT01000077.1, read as the reverse complement.
TACGATAGTAAATTTGATACTCCAGCTATAGCGCCTTTGGTGAAATTAGACGGTCAATACAATTTGGAACTGTTCCATGGATCAACGATTGCCTTTAAGGATATGGCCTTGTCTATTTTGCCATACTTTATGACAACAGCTGCTAAGAAGCATGGTTTGGTGAACAAGATTGTCATCTTAACAGCGACATCTGGTGACACGGGGAAAGCTGCTATGGCGGGGTTTGCGGATGTGCCTGGTACTGAAATTATCGTCTTTTATCCAAAGGATGGTGTCAGCAAGGTTCAAGAGTTGCAAATGACCACTCAGACTGGTGACAATACTCATGTTATCGCTATTGATGGTAACTTTGACGATGCTCAAACAAATGTGAAGCATATGTTCAATGATGTGGCTCTTCGTGAAAAATTAGCGGCCAACAAGTTGCAATTTTCATCTGCTAACTCTATGAACATTGGTCGTCTGGTACCACAGATTGTTTATTATGTTTATGCCTATGCTCAGTTGGTCAAGACTGGTGAGATTGAGGCTGGTGATAAGGTCAACTTCACGGTACCAACAGGAAACTTTGGAAATATCTTGGCTGCCTTTTATGCCAAACAAATCGGCCTCCCAGTTGGCAAACTAATCTGTGCTTCAAATGACAACAATGTTTTGACAGACTTTTTCAAGACACGTGTTTACGATAAGAAACGTGAGTTTAAGGTAACAACTAGTCCATCTATGGATATTTTGGTGTCTTCAAACTTGGAGCGCTTGATTTTCCATCTTTTGGGAAATGATGCGGTTAAGACAGCTGAACTCATGAATGCTTTGAATAGCCAAGGTCAATATGAGTTGACTAATTTTGATGCAGAGATTTTGGACCTCTTTGCAGCTGAATATGCGACTGAGGAAGAAACGGCAGCAGAAATCAAGCGTGTTTATGAGTCAGATTCTTATATCGAGGATCCACATACAGCGGTTGCCTCAGCAGTTTATAAGAAATACCAAGCTGCTACTGGCGATGCGACTAAGACAGTGATTGCATCAACAGCTAGTCCCTACAAGTTCCCAGTGGTTGCAGTAGAAGCTGTAACTGGGAAAGTTGGCTTGACTGACTTTGAAGCCTTGGCTCAATTACATGAAATCTCAGGCGTTGCAGTGCCACCAGCAGTTGATGGCCTTGAAACAGCTCCTGTTCGTCACAAGACAACAGTGGCAGCTACTGATATGCAAGCAGCGGTTGAGGCTTATCTAGGACTTTAAGACAGAGGGAGTAAACTCGGTTGGGAAACCAACTGAGTTTCTTTTCATCAGGAGGAAGGATTGTTTAAGAAAAATAAAGACATTCTTAATATTGCCTTGCCAGCTATGGGCGAAAACTTTTTGCAGATGCTCATGGGGATGGTGGACAGTTATCTGGTAGCCCACTTGGGCTTGATAGCTATTTCGGGTGTATCAGTAGCTGGTAATATTATTACGATTTATCAGGCGATTTTCATCGCTCTGGGAGCTGCTATTTCCAGTGTTATTTCAAAAAGTTTGGGGCAGAAGGATCAGTCTAAGCTAGCCTATCATGTGACTGAGGCCTTGAAGATTACCTTACTATTAAGTTTCCTTTTAGGAGCTTTGTCCATCTTCGCTGGGAAAGAGATGATAGGACTTTTGGGGACGGAGAGAGATGTAGCTGAGAGTGGTGGACTCTACCTATCTTTGGTAGGAGGGTCGATTGTGCTCTTGGGGTTGATGACTAGTCTGGGAGCCTTGATTCGTGCAACGCATAATCCACGTCTGCCCCTCTATGTTAGTTTTTTATCCAATGCCTTGAATATTCTCTTTTCCAGTCTAGCTATTTTTGTTCTAGATATGGGAATAGCTGGTGTTGCTTGGGGGACTATTCTGTCTCGTTTGGTCGGTCTTGTGATTTTGTGGTTACAATTAAAACTTCCTTATGCGAGGCCAACTTTTGGACTGGATAAAGACTTACTGACTTTGGCAATACCAGCAGCTGGAGAGCGACTTATGATGCGGGCTGGAGATGTAGTAATCATTGCCTTGGTTGTGTCTTTCGGGACAGAGGCAGTGGCTGGAAATGCAGTCGGGGAAGTTTTGACCCAGTTTAACTATATGCCTGCCTTTGGTGTGGCTACAGCAACAGTCATGCAAGTGGCTCGAGCGGTTGGAGAAGATGATTGGAAAAGAGTCGCTAGTTTGAGCAAGCAAACCTTTTGGCTCTCTCTGGTCCTCATGTTGCCCTTGACCTTCAGTATCTATGCTTTGGGTATACCACTAACTCATCTCTATACAACTAATTCTCTAGCGGTGGAGGCTAGTGTTCTAGTGACACTTTTTTCACTACTTGGAATCCCTATGACGATAGGAACAGTCATCTATACAGCAGTCTGGCAGGGTTTGGGCAATGCTCGGCTTCCCTTCTATGCGACAAGTATAGGAATGTGGTGTATCCGCATTGGAACAGGGTATCTGATGGGGATTGTTTTTGGTTGGGGCTTGTCTGGTATTTGGGCAGGAACTCTCTTGGATAATGGTTTTCGCTGGTTATTTCTACGCTATCGTTACCAGCGCTATATGAGCTTGAAAGGATAGGAAATGCAAAAAACAGCTTTTATTTGGGATTTAGACGGGACTTTATTGGACTCTTACGAAGCGATTTTGTCAGGAATTGAGGAAACTTTTGCTCAGTTTGCTATTCCTTATGATAAGGAGCAGGTGAGAGAGTTTATCCTCAAGTATTCGGTGCAAGATTTGCTTGTGCGGGTGGCAGAAGATAGAAATCTGGATGTGGAAGTGCTAAATCAGGTGCGTGCCCAGAGTTTGGCTGAGAAGAATACTCAAGTAGTTTTGATGCCAGGTGCGCGTGATGTGCTAGCTTGGGCAGACGAATCAGGAATTCAGCAGTTTGTTTACACTCATAAGGGGGACAATGCTTTTACCATTCTCAGAGACTTGGGTTTGGAATCTTATTTTACAGAGATTTTAACCAGTCAGAATGGCTTTGCGCGTAAACCTAGTCCAGAAGCGGCTAACTATCTGATAGACAAGTATCAGTTGAATCATGATACTACTTATTATATAGGGGATCGGACTCTGGATGTGGAATTTGCCCAGAATAGTGGGATTCAAAGTATCAACTTTTTAGAGTCGACTTATGAAGGAAATCACAGGATTCAAGGGTTAGCAGATATTCCTTACATTTTTGGGGATTGGGAACGATAAGATTGTGTCAGTTTTGTGACAGAGACCTAACAAACTGTTTCAAGTAACCGAGTTTGTTACAAGGAACAGACAGTTCTGTTAAATAGGCCCGAGAGGGCTTTTTTTCTGCTCTTTTTGTGTTATGATAGACAGGTATTCATTTGAAAGGAATTTGAAAGAATGAAGAAAAGAATATTATTAGCCTCAACGGTAGCCTTGGCATTTGCCCCAGTATTGGCAACCCAAGCAGAAGAAGTTCTTTGGACTGCACGTAGTGTTGAGCAAATCCAAAACGATTTGACTAAAACGGACAACAAAACAAGTTATACCGTTCAGTATGGTGATACCTTGAGCACTATTGCAGAAGCCTTGGGTGTAGATGTCACAGTTCTTGCGAATTTGAATAAAATCACTAATATGGACCTGATTTTCCCAGAAACTGTTTTGACAACGACTGTCAATGAAGCAGAAGAAGTAACGGAAGTTGAAATCCAAACTCCTCAAGTAGATTCTAGTGAAGAAGTGACAACTGCGACAGCAGATTTGACAACCAATCAAGTGACCGTTGATGATCAAACTGTTCAGGTTGCAGATCTTTCTCAACCAATTGCAGAAGCTCCAAAAGCAGTAGAAACTACAAGTACAAAAGAAGTAGCAACAAGTTCAGAAGTTACAGAGACAGTGACTGCTTCGGAAGAAGCGACACCATCTACAGGAACTTCTGTCCCAGAGGAGCAAACAGCCGAAACAAGTAGTGCAGTTGCAGAAGCAGCTCCTCAGGAAATGACTCCAGTTGAGAAAGAGGAAACACAAGCCAGCCCTCAAGCTGCTTCAACAGTGGCACCAACTACAACTCCAGTAGAAGAAAAAGCAACCGAAACAACTGCAATAAGTTCAGAAGAAGCAAGAGAAGCCTCATCAAATGAATCTACAACAGCAGTTTCTACTTATCAACCAGGAGAGAAGAAAACAGTTTCAACAACTTACGCGGCTCCAGCTGCGCCCGATTATGCTGGACTGGCAGTAGCGAAATCTGAAAATGCAGGCCTTCAACCACAAACAGCTGCCTTTAAAGAAGAAATTGCCAACTTGTTTGGTATTACATCCTTTAGTGGTTACCGTCCAGGAGACAGTGGAGATCACGGAAAAGGTTTGGCTATCGACTTTATGGTACCAGAAGGATCAGAACTAGGGGATAAGATTGCGGAATACGCTATTCAAAATATGGCCAGCCGAGGAATTAGTTACATCATCTGGAAACAACGTTTCTATGCTCCATTCGATAGCAAATATGGGCCAGCTAATACTTGGAACCCAATGCCAGACCGTGGTAGCGTGACAGAAAATCACTATGACCACGTTCACGTTTCAATGAACGGATAAACCAGACTTGGTAATATCATTTTGACGAATGAGATCTAGCTTTCATGATAGGAAGTAAGTCTCGTTCGTTTTTTTCTTTGTCATACTCTTCGAAAAATAAATGCAAACCACGTCAGTTTTATCTGCAACCTCAAAGCTGTGCTGTGAGCAACCTACGGATAGCTTCCTAGTTAGCTCTTTTATTTTCATTGAGTATCAATTTGAATGGAAAATGGAAAGTTAGCATCTAGTAATGACTCAAGCAACATTCTTGTAATCTATTTTACTTTATATTATACCTGATTAGTCAACTATTGATAGATTAATTTAAAGGAGAAAGAAATGCTAGAGATTCAAGATTTACTGTATCAACTCCGCTTGTCTGAGCAAGCGAGTACGCAATTGTTTGAAAAAAGGCTTGGGATTAGTTTGACACGGTATCAGATTTTATTATTTTTGTTGAAGCATTCCCCTTGTAATCAAATAGCGGTTCAGGAGAGTTTGAAGATTGATCAGGCTGCTTTGACACGGCATTTTAAGATTTTAGAAAAGGAAGGTTTGGTGGAGCGTCATCGTAATCCTGAAAATCAGCGAGAAGTCTTGGTAGAGGCTACGAAGTATGCCAAGGAGCAGTTAGTGATGAATCCACCTCTGCAGCATATCAAGGTTAAGAAAGAGATGGAAAGTATCTTAACAGAGTCTGAGAGAACAGAATTCAGCCGTTTATTAAACAAATTGGTTTTGAGCATTGAAAATATAGAAATTTAAGGAGAAATAGATGTCAATTATTACAATTATTTTAGCAACAATCGTTGCTTTGGAGCATTTTTACATTTTTTATTTGGAAAGTATTGCAACGCAATCAGAAGCGACTAGTCGTGTCTTTAACATGGACAGGGAAGAACTAGCTCGTCCGTCGGTAAGTTCACTGTTTAAAAATCAAGGGATTTATAATGCTCTGCTAGGAGTCTTTCTCCTGTATGGGATTTATTTCTCACAGAATTTAGAAATTGTGACTATTTTTGTTTTATTTGTGATTGGTGCTGCGGCTTATGGCTCTCTCACAGCAGATAAGAAAATTATTTTGAAGCAAGGTGAGCCAGCTATTTTAGCCTTGATTAGTATTTTTCTCTTTAAATAAGTTCAAAGGTCAATCTTAGTCTCGCTAGTCCTTTTCACTCCGGAATAAGGGAAATATGTTATACTTGTTTTTAAGAAAAAGTCTCATTGAATTTGTTTTGAGGAGTTAGAAATGAAAGTATTAGTGACAGGTTTTGAGCCCTTTGGAGGGGAAAAGGTTAATCCAGCTTTGGAGGCCATTAAAGGTTTACCAGCTGAAATCCATGGTGCTGAGGTCCGTTGGTTAGAAGTGCCAACAGTCTTTCACAAATCGGCTCAAGTATTGGAAGAAGAGATGAACCGCTATCAACCTGACTTTGTCTTTTGTATTGGCCAAGCAGGTGGAAGATCTAGCTTGACGCCTGAACGAGTGGCTATAAATCAAGACGATGCACGCATTCCTGATAATGATGGTAATCAACCGATTGACCTTTCCATTCGCCAAGACGGTGCTTCGGCCTACTTTAGTAGTTTACCGATTAAAGCGATTGTTCAAGCTATAAAAAAAGAGGGCTTGCCGGCCTCTGTTTCCAATACGGCAGGGACTTTTGTCTGCAACCATTTGATGTATCAGGCCCTCTATTTGGTAGAAAAGAAATTTCCACATGTTAAGGCAGGTTTTATGCATATTCCTTATATGATGGAATAGGTGGTGAATCGACCTACAACTCCAGCTATGAGTTTAGTGGATATTAGGCGAGGGATAGAAGCGGCAATCGGAGCCATTATAGAACATGGAGATCAGGATCTCAAGTTGGTAGGCGGAGAAACTCATTGATAGAAAAAAGCTTGAGGGAAAACCTTCAAGCTTTTGGACGTTTTCGAGCCAATACTGCTCGGTAAAAAATCATTTTATTAATTAATTTGAATGTAGGGTAGGAGTGAAAAACTAGCCCTACCAGGGGTAGTTTAGTTGGTATTTTTTACTAAGTGCTGCTCTAAGTACTGCTCTATAAAAGCTGATTTTAGTACATTGGATATAAGGTAGGAGTAAAAAACTAGCAATGCCAAAGGTAATCCAATTGAGGAAGTACCAAGGAAGAAGCTGTAAATCTAGGACAAAGTGCTGGAACTTGTAGCCCTTCATAAAGGAACGGCTAGTTTTTAGGATTCGTCTTGGTGAGGCCTGTCCTAGGTCTAGACTATAACAGAGAAGAAATTCCACCTGTGAATAGGCATAATACTGTGGAATATAGAGGATATTTCCTACAATGATCAAGATGAGACTTGCAAGAAAGTAGAGTCCAAAGACCATGAGGAAACGCTCGGTTTCAACTGATGAGAGATCTAGATTTGGAAACTCAGGATGTAGGGTGACGAATTTTTGGGCTAAAAAGCTACTATAAAAGAGGAAGTAAATCCCAAGTAAATTAGGGATACTCCATAAAAAGAGATAGAAACGTTTGAGAAGTAGGGTCAAAAAGGTTTGAGAAAAGCGCTCCTCATCAAAGAGAGCTAGGCTGTTTTTTACAGATGGCTCCGTTTTAGAATCTTTCATGAGTGTCAGGGTTGCATAGACGGAACTGGTCAAAAGAATAGTCCCGATAAAGGAGACTAGTAGAGGAAAGAGGTAGGCTTGAAGTATTTGACCAAGTATGCTGAAAAATGGCTGTTCTAAAACAGTCACGTGGATCCGAGATAAGGGATTAAGAAAACCAGATAAGATGACCAGCATACTGGGAAGGATATAGAGGAGAAAGAGACGGGGGGTGTCAGCCTGAAAATGTTTTGACTCCTGACGAATTGTTTTTAAATCAATTTTTGGATAGTTCATTCTCTTATTATACCATAGTTCGTGACAGTTCCAGCTTTTTTTGATAAAATCATACAGTATGCCCTTGGGTACAAAGTATGAACTGGGACTGTCTTTCCCAGCTTCGGAGGTAAAAAATGTCAGATTCACCAATCAAATACCGTTTGATTAAGAAAGAAAAACATACAGGAGCTCGTCTGGGAGAAATCATCACTCCCCACAGCACCTTCCCAACACCTATGTTTATGCCAGTTGGGACTCAAGCCACTGTCAAAACTCAGTCGCCTGAAGAATTGAAGGAGATGGGTTCGGGAATTATCCTGTCAAACACCTATCATCTCTGGCTTCGTCCTGGAGATGAACTTATTGCTCGCGCAGGTGGTCTCCACAAGTTCATGAATTGGGACCAGCCTATCTTGACAGATAGTGGTGGTTTTCAGGTTTATTCCTTAGCAGATAGCCGTAATATCACAGAAGAAGGAGTAACCTTTAAAAACCATCTCAATGGTTCCAAGATGTTCCTATCGCCAGAAAAAGCTATCTCTATTCAGAATAATCTAGGCTCAGACATCATGATGTCCTTTGACGAATGTCCTCAGTTTTATCAACCTTACGATTACGTTAAGAAATCAATCGAGCGTACCAGTCGTTGGGCTGAGCGTGGTTTGAAGGCTCACCGTCGTCCGCATGACCAAGGGTTATTTGGGATTGTGCAGGGGGCAGGATTTGAAGACCTGCGTCGCCAATCGGCTCATGACCTTGTCAGCATGGATTTCCCAGGCTACTCTATCGGTGGCTTGGCAGTAGGAGAAACCCACGAAGAGATGAATGCGGTTTTGGACTTCACAACCCAACTGCTTCCTGAAAATAAACCTCGCTATTTGATGGGTGTCGGAGCGCCAGATAGCTTGATTGATGGGGTCATTCGTGGGGTGGATATGTTTGACTGTGTCTTGCCGACTCGTATCGCTCGTAACGGGACTTGTATGACCAGTCAGGGACGTTTGGTTGTCAAAAATGCCCAGTTTGCTGAGGACTTTACGCCACTGGATCCTGAGTGTGATTGCTACACATGTAAGAACTACACACGCGCCTACCTTCGTCACCTACTCAAAGCTGATGAAACCTTCGGTATCCGCTTAACTAGCTACCATAATCTTTACTTCTTGCTTAACCTGATGAAGCAAGTGCGACAAGCCATCATGGATGACAATCTCTTGGAATTCCGTGAGTATTTTGTGGAAAAATATGGCTATAATAAGTCAGGACGCAATTTCTAAAACGGAATAGATATAAGCTAAAAATCCTAAGTTTTCTCTTAGGATTTTTCTTCTTTTTTTGATAGAATAAAGTGTATAATGAAAGGGAGAATAAACTCGTATGCGCATTAAATGGTTTTCCTTGATTAGGATTACAGGTTTACTACTGGTACTCTTGTATCATTTCTTTCAGACCATCTTTCCTGGAGGATTTTTCGGGGTAGATGTCTTTTTCACATTTTCAGGTTTCCTGATTACGGCTCTACTCATCGAAGAGTTTTCTAAAAATCATGAGATTGACTTGATTGGATTTTTTAGGAGACGCTTTTATCGGATTGTGCCACCTGTGATTTTGATGGTCTTGGTAACCATGCCCTTTACCTTTCTAGTTCGCCAAGATTATGTGGCTGGAATTGGGGGTCAGATTGCGGGTGTTTTAGGCTTTATGACTAACTTCTATGAACTGCTAACAGGTGGGAGTTATGAATCTCAGTTCATTCCTCATTTGTTTGTTCATAATTGGAGCTTGGCCGTTGAGGTTCACTACTATATTCTTTGGGGATTGGCAGTTTGGTTCTTATCCAAACAGTCCAAATCAAATGGTCAGTTGAGGGGAATGGTTTTTCTCTTATCAGCTGCTGCCTTCTTGATCAGCTTCTTCTCCATGTTTATTGGTAGTTTTCTAGTGACCTCTTATTCCTCTGTTTACTTCTCCAGTTTAACTCATGTCTATCCATTCTTTTTGGGAAGTATCCTAGCAACGATTGTAGGCGTTCGTCAGACGACTTCCCTCGTCAAGCAGTTGGATAAAATCTGGGATTTACGCAAGACCCTTTTGGTTTTTGGAGGAGGTTTTGGCTTCTTACTCATTTTGACCTTCTTTGTCAAATTTACCTATCTTTTTGCCTATCTTATGGGCTTCTTACTTGCTAGCCTTGCAGCTCTTGCTATGATTCTGGCGGCGCGTGTCTTACATGAAAAGACACATCATATACAAGAGACAAAGATGATTAGCTTTTTAGCGGATACTAGCTATGCAGTTTATCTCTTCCATTGGCCTTTCTACATCATTTTCTCACAGTTGACCTCAAATCTTCTTGCTGTGTTATTAACTTTGATTTTTTCTTATGGATTTGCCAGTCTTTCATTTTATGTATTGGAACCTTGGATTGCAGGCAAGAACACACCTATTTTACAAACTCTTCGTCCCCTGCCTTATATTCACACAATTCTTGCAACAAGTACGGGAATCTTGGCCTTCATTGTCTTCTTAGTGACTTTGTTGGCACCACAAGTGGGAGCGTTTGAGACAGACTTAACTGTCAATGGCTTGAAGCAAGCTGCTAGTACTATTGCCCAAACAAAAGTGATAGCAGAACGAGCAGAAGCTGATAGTTTAGGAATTGCTGATGGCACTATGTTAATTGGTGACTCGGTGGCTTTAAGGGCAAATACAGCCCTGCAGACAGCTCTTCCTGGAGCACAAATTAACGCGCAGGTCAGCAGAACAACCAAGACTGCCAATGAAATCATGATAAACAATAGCCAAAATAAATTTTTACCTAAGATGGTGGTCATTGCGACTGGGGTAAATAATCCTGAAAATTACAAGGAAGACTGGGACAGTATCGTGAAAAATCTTCCTAAGGGCCACCATATGGTTTTGGTGACTCCTTATGAGGGAGATAAGACAAAAGAGACCTATGCCATCGTTGAGAAGGCTGCTGCCTACATGAGAGAATTGGCAGAGAAGACACCTTACATCACGATAGCAGATTGGAATCAAGTTGCGAAAGAGCATCCAGAAATTTGGGCAGGAACAGACCAAGTCCATTTCGGAAGTGACACTAGCACTATTGAAGCAGGAGCAAAATTGTATGCAGATACGATTGCCACAGCCTTGAAGACAGCTCAAGACAAGCCAGTCAAATCAAAATAACGTGTATTAAAAAGAGAAGAGTTGGAGAAATCCAACTCTTTTAAAATATCGCATCTCTGTGCCTTTCTTGTGTTTGTGGTTGAACAACAAGTATAACACAGAGGTGTTTTCTTATGCCTACACTTTCAGCTAGTTGAACCATCTAATTTTTAGGAGGGCTGGGTGGCTAACTTCATTATAGAACTTTCATTTAGTAAATCGAACGTGAAAATGTCCCATTTGGTAGAATAGTCGTATGAAAAGTATCCAACTGAATATGAATGAAACGAAAAAATATCTGGTGATAAAAGCTATAGACCAAGGAAAGAAAACAAAGAAACGACCCTGTGTCGAACTGAATCTTTCTGAAAGACAAATCAATCGTCTGCTACTAGCCTATCAACAGAAAGGAAAAAAGCCTTCAGACACGGAAA